>JALZAG010000177.1 GCA_030948445.1 Candidatus Dormiibacterota bacterium | reverse complement strand
TCACGGGGCAGTTGGGTCACGAAGCTCGGTACTTCGTCAGCCGGACGCGCAGACCACCGGTGCGTTCGTCGACCCGATAACTGTGGTCGTCGACGAAGAGCCCCATCAGCCGCAGAGCGAGATCGGTGGCCGCGGCCACCTCCTGACGCTCCCGCTCGACCGCCGCCGCCACCACCTGCTGCTGGGCCGCTGCCATTTCCGCGAGCGCCTGGCGGGTGCAGCTGCTCTGCACCTGCACCTCGAGGCGCTCGCCCTCGACGGCGAACGTGAGGCGGATCTGACCCACCCCGAGCCCCCCGGCGCGTGCCGCGCAAGCGATTGCGTTGTCACATGCCTGGGCGACCGCGATGGTCAGGTCGTGCACTGCCTCGACGTCGAACCCTGCAACCGCGGCAAAGGCAGACGCAGCACGCTTGGCGACGACGATGTACGCGGGATCGGCGGGGAGACGAAGCTCCGACGTGGTCCGTGTCATCCTGCTGTTGAAGTACCCCTTGTCAGCGTTGGCCAAACGGTTGGCTGTCGTTGTCCGATCCCTTCAGGAGAGCACCGGCCGCTTGGCGCCCCTCGTTGATGCCGGCTTTGATTTCCCCGGCCAGCTCCCGGGAACGCTGACGATCGTTGGCCCGCCAGTACACGATCGCACCGGCCACGGCGGCAGCGGCGAGCAGGCCGGAGGTGCGCAGCGGGAGACGCAGGAGGGAGCTCCGTGGCTTGGGTGGTCCCGCGATTATCGGCGACCCAGCCGGCGCGGGGCGGCGAGCACCAACCCGATGGCTTCGGCGATCGCCATGCCGATGACGTCCGCGACGGGGTGCACGGACCCCAGCGACGGGCCGCCGTGCCCTCCGAGGGCCACCAGCTCCGCGCCGAGCAATCCCGCCGCCGCGCAGACCAGGGCGACAAGGTAGTTGCCCCGCGCCGGCACGAGCAGCCGGGTGAGCTGGGCTCCGATGGCCGCGATCAGCACAGCGAGGACGATCCCGGGGCTCACGGCCCGCAGCCTAGCGGTGCGCCGCCTCGCCGCGAAAACTAGCACCCGGCGGCCGCGCCGTCCCGGGACTGAGCCCGAGTAACCAGGTGGGATCCCGCACGTCGCCTTCCCCCCTCCACGCGCACTGTGCGGAGGCTCGGGGTCCAGCGAGCGGTATGAGGTTCCCGATGCGTTTGATGTTGGTCCAGCCGCATGTGGAAGGCTGCGACCAGCCGGGTGCCGTCGACGATCCTACCGCACGATCCCGTCGATCAACCCTCACCAGGGTGTGACGGTTCGACTCGAAGCACCGGCGATGGCGCACGCACCTGGAGACCAAGCTCAGTGAGCTGCGATTCGTCGACCATGGCGGGGGCGCCGGTCATCGGTTCCTGGGCCTGCTGGTTCTTGGGAAAGGCGATGACGTCGCGAATGTTCTCCTCACCGAGTCCCTCCATGACCATGCGCTCGATGCCGGCCGCGAACCCGCCGTGGGGAGGAACGCCGTACTGAAATGCCTCCAGGAGGAACCCGAACTTGCGCTCCGCCGCCTCCGCGTCGATCCCCATCGCGGCGAACACACGCTGTTGGATCGACGGGTCGGTGATCCGGATGCTGCCACTGCCGATCTCACGACCGTTGAGCACGATGTCGTAGGCGCGTGAACGGATGCGCAGGGGGTCGCTCTCGAGCAGGCCGATGTCGTCGGTGTGGACCATGGTGAACGGGTGGTGCAGCGGGGTGACCCCACCACTCTCCTCGTCGCGTTCGAACATCGGGAAGTCGGTGACCCAGATCATCGCCAGCGCATCCGGGTCGGCCAGCGACCGCTCGCGCGCGATGTGGTTGCGCAGGGCGCCGAGGGAGGCGGCCACCACCTCGGGTCGGTCCGCGACCATCAGGACTGCGTCACCAACCTGCGCCCCGGTCAGCGAGCCGATGGCGTCGAGTTCGTCTGCGCTGAAAAACTTGACGATGCCGCCCTGCCATCCCTCCTCGCGAAGCCAGAGGTAGGCGAGTCCCCGCGCCTTGAAGGTGTGGGCGACATCGGTGAGGCGACCCTCGATGTCGCCGCGGGTGAGGTCGCCGCCGCCTCGCACGGCGATCCCCTTGACCACGCCACCCGCGGCGATGACGTCAGCGAACACCCGGAAGCTCGCCGAGCGCACGGCCTCGGTGAGGTCGCGTAGCTCCATGCCGAAGCGCATGTCCGGCTTGTCGACACCGAATCGCTCCACGGCCTCGTGCCAGGTGATGCGCGGGAACGGGGTGGTGATGGTGCCGCGGAAGCCGCTCGAGGTCCAGGCCGATGAGATTGCCCGCTCCAGCACCGCGAACACGTCCTCCTCGTCAACGAAGGACATCTCCAGGTCCAGCTGCGTGAACTCCGGCTGACGATCCGCGCGCAAATCCTCGTCGCGCATGCAGCGAGCAATCTGAAAATAACGGTCGATTCCGGCAACCATGCACAGCTGCTTGTAGAGCTGTGGTGACTGCGGCAGGGCGTAGAAGGCGCCGTGTTGGAGGCGGCTCGGCACCAGGTAGTCCCGGGCGCCCTCGGGGGTGGCGCGAATCATCATCGGCGTCTCGACCTCGGTGAAACCCATGTCGCCCATGGCGCCACGCAGTGCGGCGATGAAAGAGGCGCGGCTGCGCAGGTTGCGCTGCAGCCGGGAGCGACGGAGGTCGAGATAGCGGTGGCGCAGGCGCAACCCCTCCTCAACTTCGGTCTCCTCATTGACTGGGAACGGCGGCGTCTTCGCCACCGACAGCACCTCGCAGTCGTCCGCGTACAGCTCAACCTCGCCGGTGTCCCGGCGCGGGTTGACGTTGTGGGCGTCGCGGGCGCGCAAGGTGCCATGCACGCGCATCACGTACTCGAGGCGGACGCCGTGCGCGTTGCCATGTGCACCGGGCGCGGTCTGTGGGTTGATCACCACCTGGAGGATGCCGCTGTGGTCGCGGATGTCGAGGAAGATGAGACCCCCGTGGTCGCGGCGGCGATCGACCCAGCCGTAGACGGTCATCTCCTGGCCGGCGTCAGTGGCGCGCGGAATCCCGCAGCCGGTGCGACTGGTGCTCATGCCTGCGGTTCCCTGGCGGCCTGGAGGAGCTGGGCCGACACTGCGTCGAGCACACCATCGGCGGTCACCACCTGCTGCTCGCGGGTACGGAGGTTGCGCAGCACCAGGCCCTCGTCGAGCCCGACCAGCAGCGCCAGCAGCGCGCCCAGCCGGTCCGCGTCGCGCAGCTTCTTCTCGAGACGCCGGTCGGAGAGGTCGCTGATCACCGAGGTGCGGTGACGCAGTTCACGGGCCAGCCGCCGCGCCTCCGCGGACTCGGCTTTGGTCGTGACGATCACGAGCTGCGCCGGGGGCTGGGCCGCGGGCGCGACGCTCTGGTCGGCGGCGATCTTGAGGAGCCGCTCGGTCCCCAGTGCGTAGCCCACCCCGGACGTCGCCGCGAAACCGAGCTCCTCGGCGAGGCCGTCGTATCGCCCTCCTCCACCGAGCGCGTTCTGGGCGCCCTCCAGGGAGCGGTGCCAGAACTCGAAGGCGGTGTGCGCGTAGTAGTCGAGCCCGCGCACCAGCCGCTGGTTGTGCTTGTAGGGGATGGCGGCTTCATCAAGATGCCGGCATACCGACTCGAAATACTCGCTGCTGCTGTCGCTGAGGTACTCGCCGAGCTGCGGCGCCCCGTCGGCGAACCGGACGTCCCTCTTGCAGTCAAGAAGCCGCAGCGGGTTGACATCGAGTCGTCGCTGGCAGTCATCACAGAGTTGATCGCGCAGTGGCGTGTAGTACGCCAGCAACGCCACGCGATATCGAAGCCTGTCGTCATGGTCGCCGAGCGTGTTGAGCTGCAGGTCGACGCCCTCGATCCGGAGCTCGGACATGAAGCGCCAACCCAACTCGATGACCTCGGCGTCATAGCACGGGTCGCGATCGCCGATGACCTCGACGCCCACCTGGTGGAACTGGCGGTAACGGCCCGCCTGGGGCCGGTCATAGCGGAACATCGACATCGCGTAGTGCACACGCACCGGACGTCTCTGCTGCTCGAGACGGGCACCGAGTACGGCCCGCAACACAGGCGCCGTGCCCTCAGGGCGCAGCGTCATCGAACGCCCGCCGCGGTCGGTGAACGTGTACATCTCCTTGTCGACGATGTCGGTCCCCGACCCCACTCCTCGCGCGAATAGTTCGGTGGCCTCGAAGACGGGGGTGTCGACGAACTGGTACCCGTGGCGCCCCGCAACCGCCGCGTGCGTCTCGTGGAACCACCGCCAGGCGGGCGCCTCGTCGGGCAGCAGGTCCCTCGTCCCACGAGGCGGAGCTATCGGGGTCATGGCCGCCCGAGTGTACTGGCGGGTGGGCCACCGCCAGCGAATGTCGGGACGCAGCGAGAGGACGGCGCGGCGGGATGCGGAGACCAGCGACCGGAGCGGCGCCGCCCACCCCGCTCAGCGTAGGGAGAGCCGGCCGGGCAAACTGGGTCGGGGTTCGCGCGGCTCAGAGTCGCTCAGACCGATTCGCGCGCCACCGTGTGCACGTCGCGGACGGCTTCCAGGCGCTCGAGAAGACGGCTGAGCTGGGTGAGGTTGGCGATCTCGACGATGGTGGAGATCACTGCGGTGCGGTCGTCGTAGACCTGCACGTCGGCCCCGGAGAGGTTGATCTTCGACTCGGCGATGACCGCGGCGATGTCGCGCAGGAGGCCGGTGCGGTCCCACGCCTCGATCTTGATGTTCACGGGGTATACCTGGTTGTTGTGGCGCTCCCACTCGACCTCGACGATGCGGTCGCCGTCCAGGGCGTTGCGGACGTTGACGCAGTCGGCGCGGTGAACCGTGACGCCCTTGCCGCGGGTGATGTAACCGCGCACGGCGTCGCCCGAGAGTGGCTTGCAGCACTGCGCCAGCGTGGTCAGCATGTCGGTCATGCCGTGGACGCGCACATTGCCATCAGTGCTCGGCGTGGCGCTGGTGAGCGGAATGCCGAGCACGGTGGTCTCGCTCGCCTGGTCGGGCGACTCGCGATCGCTGTACCGCAGCACCACGCCCCGTGCGCTGACGTCCCCGTAACCGACGGCGGCGAGGAAGTCGTCGACGGTGTTGAACTTGAAGTCCTCGGCCAGCTCGAGGAGGCGGTCTTCCTTGAGCGAGGTCAGTGACTGCTGGCGCAGCCGGCGAAACTCCTTGTCGAGCTGCTCGCGACCCTTCTGGACGTTCTCCTCACGGCGTTCCTTCTTGAACCAGCTGCGAATCTTCTCGCGGGCGCTGCTGGTCTTCACGAAGTTGAGCCAGTCACGGCTCGGAGCGTGCGCACCCTTGGTTGTCAGCACCTCGACGATGTCGCCGTTCTCGAGCTTGTAGTCGAGGGGCACCATGCGACTGTTGACCTTGGCCCCGATGCAGTGATGGCCGACGTCGGTGTGCACGCGGTACGCAAAGTCCACCGGGGTGCTGCCCATCGGCAGTGAGCGCACATCACCCTTGGGGGTAAAGACGAACACCTCATCCTGGAAGATGTCCACCTTGACCGTATCGACGAACGCCTCGGCGTCGAGGACCTCCTTCTGCCAGTCCATGAGCAGCCGCAACCAGCCGTAGCGCTCGTCGAACCGCGTCTGCTGCGCACCCTCCTTATAGTGCCAGTGCGAAGCGACTCCGTACTCGGCGGTGCTGTGCATCTCCTGGGTGCGGATCTGCACCTCCATCGGCTCACCGGTGTGCGACACCACAGTGGTGTGCAGCGACTGGTAGCCGTTGCCCTTGGGCATCGCGATATAGTCCTTGAAACGCCCCGGGATTGGCTTCCACAGGGAGTGCACGGTGCCGAGCGCGCCATAACAGTCCTTGATGCTCTCGACCATGATGCGTAGCGCGATCAGGTCATAGATCTCGTCGAACTCCTTGTGGGAGCGCTCCATCTTGTCGTGGATGCTGAAGATGTGCTTGGGTCGGCCCGAGATCTCTGCGGCGATGCCGAGCCGCTCGAACTCCTTCTGCAGGATCTCGGTGACATCCTTGATGAAACTGGCGCGCTCCTCCGCGGCTTTGCTCACCTTGGCCGCAACCGCGTGGTAGTTGTCGGGGTCGAGCTGCGCGAAAGCGAGGTCCTCGAGCTCGCCCTTGATCTGCCAGATGCCGAGCCGGTGGGCAAGCGGTGCATAGATGTCGAGGGTCTCGCGGGAGATGCGCAGGCGCCGCTCCTCGTTGTGGGCCGCGACTGTGCGCATGTTGTGCAGGCGGTCGCCCAGCTTGATAAGCACCACGCGGATGTCCTCGGCCATGGCCACGAGCATCTTGCGGATGTTCTCGGCCTGAGCCTGCTCACGGGTGTGGACGTGGATCTTGCCGAGCTTGGTGACCCCGTCGACCAGCTTGGCGACGTGGGAACCGAATTGCTCGCTCAACTGCTCGCGGGTCACCTCGGTGTCCTCGACGGTGTCGTGGAGCAGCGCCGCAACCAGTGTGTCGGAGTCGAGCCCGAGGTCGGCCAGGATGCCGGCGACGGCCACCGGGTGGGTCACGTACGGCTCTCCACTGAGCCGCGACTGTCCCTGGTGCGCGCTCTCGGCGAGCGCGTAGGCACGACGAAGCACATCTCGCTCCTCGTCTCGGAGGTACGAGGCCTTGGAGAGGAGTTCGTCGATCGGCATCTCTCTGACCATGCTACCGCCGATCAGCCGAACTCGAACGCCAGCGGACCGGGCGTGCTCAGTAGGCGCGGGCCATCAACGCGATGTGATCAGCCGGTTCGCGGCACGCCAGGCATGGCGCGCCGTCGGCGCTGCGGTCGGCGCGAAGGATGCGCACTGTCAGCGCGTGCACCGCTCCCTTGACCTGGTTTTCACACTCTGCGCTGTTGCAGAAGGGGCCGCTGGCGAAGACCGGGCGCTCTGCGAAGGCAGACACCAGCTCTTCTAGGGTGGCGACGTCAACGCTGCGCTCGTCGAGCGATTGCTGCGCGCGCGCGCGGAGGGCGAGCTGGGCGTCGTCGAGCATCGCTTGGAGCCGGCCGCCGAGGCCGTCCAGGGGCACCTGGTTCTGTTCGCCGTCGACGCGACGGACGACGGTGACCTTGCCGTCCGCAAGGTCCTTGGCACCGACGGTGATGCGCAGCGGGACTCCGCGCAGCTCCCAATGGGCGAACTTCTCGCCGGGGCGCATGCCGTCGCGGCGGTCGACGCGGATGCGGACCTGCTCGCCCGCCTCGCGCTCGAGCCTCAGGCACGCCTCCTCCACCTGGCGCGCAGCGTCATCGTCGTTGCTGCGCGTGATCGGCACTACCACCACCTGGATGGGCGCCACCTTCGGTGGGATCACCAGGCCGGCCTCGTCGCCGTGGGCCATGATCAGCCCGCCGATGATTCTGGTCGACAGTCCCCACGAGGTCTGAAACGGGTTCTGAAGCGTGTTCTCCTTGTCGCTGTAGCTGATGCCGTACGCGCGTGTGAAGTTCTGCCCGAGGTGGTGGGACGTGCCCGCCTGGAGCGCCCACCCGTCCGACATCATCGCCTCGATGCTGAGCGTGTACCGCGAGCCTGCGAACTTCTCGGAGTCGGTCTTGCGCCCCTTGATGACCGGAATCGCGAGCCACTCCTCAGCGAGCTCGCGGTAGCACTCGAGCATGGTCTCCACCTCGGCGGCGGCCTCCTCGTCGGTGGCGTGGAAAGTGTGACCCTCCTGCCAGAGGAACTCCGCGGTGCGGAGGAAGAGCCGGGTGCGCTTCTCCCAGCGCGCCACGTTGACCCATTGGTTGACCAACACCGGGAGGTCGCGCCAGGAGTGGATCCAGTCCGCGTACAGCGTGCAGATGATCGCCTCGCTCGTGGGGCGAATTGCCAGCCGCTCCTCGAGGTCACGGTTGCCCCCCTGGGTGACCCAGAACACCTCCGGCGCGAATCCCTCGACATGTTCGGCCTCCTTGGCGAGAACACTCTCTGGGATCAGCAGTGGGAAGTACATGTTCTCGACGCCGGTACGCTTGAACATGGCATCGAGCGCGTCGCGCGTCCGCTCCCACAGGGCGTAGCCGTACGGACGGATGACCATGCAACCCCGCACCGGCGTGTAGTCGGCGAGCTCGGCGCGGCGAACCACGTCGACATACCAACGGTCGAAGTCCTCGCTCTTCGACGCAATCTGCCGGGAACTGCGTTCAGTGGCCATGGCGGCCGAGTATAGGGTGGGCCCCGCAACCGGCTCCTCCCTGGTCGCTGCGACCGAGGAGCCGGTTGCTATGCCAGCGCGGCTAGTGCGACGCCAGGTAGGCGCCGAAGGACGTGAGGGTGTCGCCGAAGGTGGCGCGGTCGGCGGCCTTGATCGCCACCCCGTTGGTGTCGGTGAACTTGGTCTCGGACGTCCAGCACAGCCCGTTCGGAGCGTCCTTCTGTGCGACGAAGTTGAACGCCGCGTCCAGGGCGGTCGGGAAGGTCCCGGTGGTGAGGCCGAGGTAATCGGTCAGCTCGGTCCCGGTGTACTGCCAGATCATGTCGACGGACCCACCTGACAGAGCCGTGCCGAGTGCCTTGTCCTTGGCCTCGAAGGTATCGTCGACCTTGAAGTTGTGTGCCTCGAGCACCAGCTTGGTCATGGCACCGAGCAACTGCTCCTCGGCGAAGCCCTTGACGCCGACCTTCACGCTGGCGCCACCGCCGTCGGATCCAGACGCGGTCGCGCAGCCGTTCCCAGAGCCGTTGGTCCCGCCGCCGCCCGTGTAGCTGGAGGCGAGGAAGCCGTTCTGGGTCAACCAGGTCTTGGCCACGTCGGCGACCTTCATGTTCTGGATCTCGACCATCCCGTTCAGCGAGGTGATGGTGGCGATGTCGAGCTTGGCGGCGACAGGCGCCATCAGGTTGGCGATCGCCGGGTGTGCCTGCAGGATGCTGGCGCGCACCACGAGGCCGGCGTTGTCCGGCGGGAACAGGTTCTTGTCGTCCTGGAGGACGTACAGGTTCTTCGCCTGGATTGCCGAGTCGGTGGTGAACACCTCACC
>JALZAG010000146.1 GCA_030948445.1 Candidatus Dormiibacterota bacterium | reverse complement strand
GGCGGCGATCCGCGTGCGCACTACCTCCACTTCGTCCTGCAGCGCGGGGCGGGGATTCCCATCAGCTGCGCGGTGTTGTGGATGGCCGTGGGTCGCCGGGCGGGCCTGACCGTCGAGGGCATCGGGCTGCCCGGCCACTTTGGTGTGCGCGTCGATGGTGTGCTCGCTGAACCGGCTGCCGGCGAGGTGCTCGATGAGGACGGCGCGCAGCGACTCGTCACTGCGGCCACGGGCAGTGACGTCGGCACGTTGCAGCCGGCGTGGCTGCTGCCCGCCACCGCGCGACTCATGCTGGCGCGGATGTCGCGCAACCTGCGCGGTTGCTACTCGTCGTTGGAGCGGTGGGACCTGGCCGTACGCGCCGCGGATCGCTGCGTTGCACTGTTCCCCGAGGAGCCGACCGAGCGTCGCGACCGCGGCCTGCTGCTGTGGCGCACCGGTCACAACAGCGCAGCCCTCGCCGACCTCCGCCACTATCTCGACAACGCGCCCTCTGACGCCGCCGACCGTGCCGCGGTCGAGGAGGTGGCATCGCGGCTGCGCGCCGCGCTGAACTGACCTCGGCCTTCGGTCAGGCAGCGCCGATCAGCAGCGCGATCAACCAGACAGCTCCGATCAGCAGCAGGACGCCGAAGGGCATGACCGCGAAGACGATGAACGAGAACACGAGGCGTTCGTCGCTGACCGACTCGGGGTCGCGCTGCCGTCTGCGCGCGTCACGCAGGTACCAGAGGATTCCGCCGACGATGAAGCCCGTCAGCAAGATGAAGATGCCCGCGAAGGCCGAGCCCGGTGCGATCACCGCCGGGGCCAGCGTGAGGCGCCAGACGAGACCGAACGACAGGGCCAGGACGCCGCATGAGATGAAGCGCAGCAGCAGGCCGCTGACGGTCCGGCGCGCTCCCGCCGGCGGGGTGGCCGCGACAATCATGTCCGGGACCAGTGCGGCGGCTCGTTCGCGTTGCGCGGCCTTGGACTCCGGCGTCCTGTCTCTGCGTGGGGTGCGGGTGCCCATCGGCCGCCGAGTATAGGCAGCGCCCTCTCGGCCGCCGCCGTCGCCGGCGACGGCGACACTAGACTGGCTGCACCGCACCCGGCCACACCATGAGGTGACTGTCGAATGGGCGCCCCCCCAGCTCTGCCCGAGTTCGACCTCGAGCTCGGCGGCGGAGGCCGGCTGCGTCGGCGCGACCTGCTCGGCCGCCGCACGGTTCTGTACTTCTATCCCAAGGACGACACCCCGGGCTGCACCATCGAGGGCCGCGAGTTCACCGCCGTGCTCGAGGACTTCCACGCTGCCGGTGTCGAGGTGTACGGGGTCTCACCGGACTCACCGAAGAGCCATGAGAAGTTTGCCGCCAAATGCGACCTCGGGATTCCCCTGGTCAGTGATCCCGACCGCGTTCTGATCGGCGCTCTTGGGCTGTGGGTGGAGAAGTCGATGTACGGGCGGACCTACAACGGGGTTCAGCGCAGCACGTTCCTGGTCGGTGCGGACGGCGCTGTCGAGCGCGAGTGGCGCGAGGTCAAGGCCGGTGGTCACGCCGCCGCGGTGCTCGAGGCGGCCCGTCCTGCCGGCTAAGAGCACCGCCTCACGCACACCGGCCGGTCTGCTCGACTCGCTGCTGGACCGGCGCATCGTCTTCGTGGCGGGCAAGGGCGGCACCGGCAAGACAACGGTGGCCGCCGCCCTGTGCCTACTGGCGGCCAAGCGCGGCAAGGAGGTTCTCGGTGTCGAGGTCGATGCCAAGGGCGACCTGTCCGCGGCGCTGGGCAGCAAGGGAGCCAGCTTCAAGGCCGAGGTCGTGCAACCCAGGGTCAGCGTGCTCGCGCTGCACGCGGAGGAGTCCTTCCAGGAATACCTGCGGCTGTACTTCAAGGTGCCGCGCCTCGCTCGCCTGACCCCGCTATCGCGCGTGTTCGATTTCATCGCCACCGCCGTGCCCGGTCCGCGCGACATGTTGGTCACCGGCAAGATCGCGTTCGAAGAGCGCCGCCGCGATGAGGCGAAGCGGCCGGTGTGGGACCTCATCGTGGTCGATTGCAGCGCTAGCGGCCACGTGCTCGCCCAGCTCCGCGCGGCGCGCAGCATGCTGGAGCTGGTGCGCGGCGGGATCATCCGCAGCCAGATCGAGTGGATCGACTCGGTCATGTCCGACGAGCGACGCACCACCGCGGTTCTCACCGCCCTGCCTGAAGAGATGCCGGTGGTGGAGACAATCGAGCTCCACCGCGACATCGCTAAGCAGCGCACCGTCCACGTGGGGCTCTGCGTGCTCAATCGCATGCCCCCGGAGCCGATCGCTGTCTCGGCACGCCGCGTGCTAGCTGACCTCGCCACTGCCGACGCCGCGGTGCGCGCCAAGGTTCCCGGTGTCGCCCACATCGGCGCCGACCTGGAGCTCGGCGAGCGTCTCTATCGGAGCGCGCAAGCACAGGCGCGCCATCTCGGCGCGGAGATCGGTCTGCCCGTGCTCGAGGTGCCCCTGGTGGCAATGCGCAGCGGGCTGGCCACCAGCCGCGCCGTGGCCACCGCATTGCGCGAGCGCAGCGGGGCGACGGCGTGAGCGCCGCTCGGGCGCACAGCCGTCCCCTCGCCGACGACACCCTGGTGGGCAGACTGGAGAACCTCGAGGTGATCATCTGCTGCGGAAGCGGGGGAGTGGGCAAGACCACCATCAGTGCTGCCCTGGGCCTGGCCCTGGCGCAGCGCAGCGACCGACGTGTCCTGGTGCTCACGGTCGACCCGGCGCGGCGGCTGGCCACGGCGCTCGGCCTGCGCGAGATCGGCACCGAGCCGGTCAAGGTGTCCCGCGCGCGGCTGCGTCGCTCGGGAATCGAGATCGAAGGTGATCTGGTTGCTGCCATGCTTGACATGAAATCTACCTTCGATCGCATGGTGACGCGCCTGGCGCCCACCCGGAAGGATGCGCAGCGCATCCTCAGCAACCGTTTCTACAAGGGCATCAGCGACTCCTTCGTGGGCTCACACGAGTACATGGCGATGGAAGCCCTGTACGAGCTGCACGAGGCGGGGGAGTACGACACGCTGATCATCGACACCCCGCCATCGCGCAACGCGCTCGACTTCCTCGAGGCTCCCAACCGGCTCACCGACTTCGTGGGCGCCAAGCTGCTCAGCTGGCTCGCCGGTCCCAGCCTGTTCGGCTTTCGCGCGGTCAACGTCGCTGCTGCGCCCTTTCTGCACATGGCCGACAGGCTGCTCGGCGCGGACGTGCTGAGCGAGGTCGCTCAGTTCGTCGGCGACCTGCAGAAGATCTACGGCGGCGTGCAGCAGCGCGCCCGCGCCGTCTACAAGCTGCTGCGCAGTCCGGAGGTCGGCTTCGTGGTGGTCACCACCCTCGAACCTGCCCCGTTCGCCGAGGCGGAGTTCTTCTGTTCGCGGCTGCGCGAGTACCGGATGCCACTGCGCGGCGTGGTCGTCAACCGGACCCTCCCGGACTCGCTGCGCGACCGCACCGCGCTAGCCACGGCGTCCGCGCTCGCCGATGACCATCGCCTGGCGCCGTGGCTCAGCCAGCGCCTCGGTCATCGCGTCGGCGCGGACTCACTGCACGCCATCGGCGAGCGCTGGCTGCAGTTCCATGCCATCGCCGAGCGTGATGCGCGCCAGCTGAGCCGCATCGAACAGCTCGGCTCGATGGAGGCGGTGCGGATCCCACTGTTCAGTGACGACGCCGGCGAGCTCGAGGGGCTGGCACGGATCGCCGCTCTGCTGTAGCGCTAGAGGACCCGAACCCGCTTCACCGCTCTCCCGGTGGTCTCGAGCGTCGGCATCGCTGCGGGCATGGTGAGCACGGTGGCCACCTCGCCGTCACTGACTGCTTCGAGCGCGTCGACGAGGGTCGGATCCGAGGTGCTCAGCACCACCTGGTTGGTCGCCGAGAGCTTCCACAGGAAGCGCAGCGCGGTGGCGCGGCGCTGCGGGTCAGCGCTGAGCAATGGCTCGTCGAGCAGCAGCGGCACCTCCTCGCCGGCGTCGCTGAGGACCTCGGCCAGGGCCAAGCGGAGAAGCAGCGACACCTGGTCGCGCGTGCCGTGGGACAGCAGGTCCAGCGGAACCAGGTCGGGCCGGTCGCGGCTCAACAGCGACACCTCGAAGTGAGCGGTGTCGATGTTGACCGCGCTGTAGCGACCCTCGGTCAACATCGCCAGGCGTTCGGCGACCGACGCTGCCAGCCGCGGGGCCAGGTCACGGTGGATGCTCTTGGTGGCGTCCTCGATGAGCTCTGCCGCCGCGCGCAGCGCCGCCAGCTGGCGCAGCCCACGGTCGCGTGCGGCGAGGCAGGCCGCGCGCTCGTCCTCGAGGTCGGCGAGCGCGGGGGCGCTCCCGCGCATCTCAGCGAGCGCGGCTCGCAGCGCCGCTGCCGCAGTGGAGCCGGACACCGCGCCCTGGCGGGCGTGCTCGGCCTCCGTCTCCAGGTCCTGGAGACGAGAGTGGTCGAGTGGCTCGCTCTGTGCAATGTCAGCCGGGTCGCCACCGCGCGCGAGCAGTCTTGCCTCGAGGTCGCGTGCCAGGCGGTTCAGCGAGGTCACGTCGGCGCCCAGCGAGCTGCGCCGGCGGAGCTCGGCGAGGCGCCGCTGGGCCTGGTCGTGGCGTCGCCGCCCCTCGCAGCCCGCACGGAAGGCGGCGACCGCCTCAGCGATGGGCAGCGCCGGGTCCAGCTTGGCGGCGTCGAGGACGCGTCGCAGTCCAGCGAGTGCTGTGGCAGCCGCCCGTGCGCGTTCGGTGGCCTCGACGGTGAGGCGGTCGAGATCGGCCTCGCGCTGCTCGAGGATGGCGTCTTCGGTGGACAGCTCGTCGCGCCGGCGCTCGATCCCTGCGGCACCAGCGACGGCGTCGAGCACTGCACGGACTGTCTCCTCGGCGCCGCGCGATGCGCCCCTGGGACGGGCCACAGGGAGCTCACCCCGCACCGCCAGCGCAGCCGCCATCTCGGCGAGCTCGCGCAGCCGGGCATCGGCCGACTCGACCTCGCCGGCGAGGGTCTCGATGCGGACATCCTCACGCTGCAGCTCGGTGTGGAGGGACCGCAGGGTCGGTAGGCGCTCGGCCAGGCGCTCGAGCCCCTCGGAGTCGACCGCAACCCCGGGGCAGAGCCGGGCGAGCCGCCGCCGGGCGTGCTCGGCATCGCCGGCGACGAGGCGGTCGATGGCCAGGACCACCAGGGTTGCCACCACCGCGACCCCACCCGCGATCAGTGCCGTCGCGGGGTGATGCGACGCGGCGGCGACCGCGGCGGTGACCGCACCGGCCAGCAGGGCTATGGTCGCCACCAGCTTGGCCGCTCGGCTCGAGCGGCCGCCCCTGGCAGTGTCGACCAGCTCGATGGCTGCCTCCACCCCGGCGGCGCTGGTGCCGGCGATGCCGGTCGCGGCGATCTCGCGGCGGAGCGCCTCGCGACGCCCGGCTGCCGCGGCCAGCTCATCGCTGCGCCGGCGACCCGCCAGCGTCTCGGCCAGCTGCTGCTCCAATGCGGTCGCCTCGGCGACGACGTCGGCCTCGAGGTCGATCGACCGCCCCAGGGCACGAAGCCCGGCGCCGATCTCGGCGCGGCGGCGGCGCACCTCGGCGAGCTGCGGTGCGGCCGCATCCGCACGAGCGGTGGCCTCGTCGGCAGCTCGGCGCGTCTCTAGCGACTGGGCTGCCATGGCTGCGACGCGATCCTCCTTCTCCAGCGGGAAGGACGCCAGGTGCGCCGTGCCCTCGATCTCGGCCGCGACCCGAGCAAACTCGGCGTCCGTGGCCTCGAGGTCGGCGCGCTGGGCTGCGATCGCCGCGAGCCGGCCGAGCAGCCAGCGGCGCTCGGCGTCGTTGCGTCGCTCCTCGGCGCGGCGAGCGTCCGCCTCGAGCGAGCGAAGCCGCTCCTCCTGGGCGGCAAGCGAGCGCAGGTGGCGGCGTGCATCGTCGACCTGGACATCGAGCTGGCGGAGACGGTTGACGGCCCGGCCCAGCGGGCTGGCCGAGCGTCGCTCCGAGCCCACCCGGGTGATGGCGTCCGCGATCGCCGACAGCGCCTGGGCGGCGGTGGTCTCGTCCCCCGAGTCGGCGAGGCGCTCGATCGCCTCCTGCACCTCGCCGGCACGCGCGGCGGGAGCGTCGGCGGCGCCGAGGCGCAGCCCGTCCTCGCCCACGCATGCGCTGGCGCAGAAGACTGCCTCGTCGATCCCCAGGTGGACGTGGCCCGGAGCCACCGCTCTGCCGATGCGCGCTTCGCTGGTGACGTCCCCACCACCGATCTCGTGGACCTGGCAGGTGTGGTCGCGCTGCTCGAGGCGCCTGGCCACCCGGAGCCGCCGTCCGCCGGCCAGCTCGTAGGTCAGCACCAGCGAGTACTCGCCTCCCGACCACGGGGTCCAGCGCGTCCAGTCGCTCCGCTCGGTGGGGCGTCCCGGACCGCCGACGTCCAGGCCGTACAACGCGGCCCGGAGTGCGCGATGAACAGTGGACTTCCCGGACTCGTTCTCGCCGAGCAGCACCGTCATGCGCGGGTGGAAGTCGATCTCGACGTCGCGAAGGCGGCCGAAGCCGCCGATGTCGAGCCGCTCCAGCCTCATCGGAGTCCGATCTCGGCGCCGCCGAGCGCCTGCAACCCGTAGCGCAGCGCGTCGTCGAGCATCGCGCGCTGCTCCTCGTCGCCGGCAGCGGCGGCGGCTTCCGCCACGGCGCGCGCAAAGGCGCCACGCACGGTGGCGTCGCCCGCGATCGCCGCCGCGCTCAGCGCGGGGCTCGTGAGGTCACGGACGCGCACCCCTGCAGCACCGCAGCCGTCCCTCACCGAGGTCTCCACCGTGAATCCGTCGGTGGACACCGCCTGGTCGATCTCGCCGACGAGGTCGACGCGGAGCATGGTGCGGTCGGGGTCGAGCCCGGCACAGGCCAGCGACGCAGCGGCCTCGGCAGCGTCAACGACGTCGCCCAGGGTGCGCGCGCCGGAGACATCAGCGGTCGCGGTGCGGGCGTGCCAACGGTTGTCGTCGACGCACTCATAGGTCACCGTTCCATCGCCGGCGACGGTCACCACCACCGGGCCACGCGGCTCGGACTCGTCGAAGGTGAGCGGCTCGGGACTGCCAGGGTAGAGGAGCCCGGCGGCCTCGTCCACGCGGCGGCGGTGGTAGTGGCCGCAGAGCGCTGCCGCGAAACCGCGCTCGCGGATGTCGGCGGCATGGAACGGGCCGTGGATGGACTTGCCGTCGGGCCGCGAGCCGAGCTCGGCGCCGTGGAACAGCGCGAGGTTGACGTCGCCCTGTGGCGGCGGGCACGCCAGCGGGTCGCCCTGCCAGGCCGGTTCGAGGTGAGCGAGGCCCCAGACGGTCAGCCCGTCGGCCAGTGGATGACCGCGCAGCTCCGGGCTGTCGAAGACGTGGACGTTGGCCGGCCACTCGGTCCGGCTGTAGATCGAGCCTGACAGCAGCGCGTCGTGGTTCCCGGGAGCCACCAGCACCTGGATCGGGCTCCACGAGGCGAAGGTGTCGACGAGGAAGGTGGCCGTGTCTGCCCCTGCGCGATCGTGCTCATACAGGTCACCCCCGATCGTGACCGCGACGCATCCGCGTTCGGCAGCGGTGCGACCGGCTCGCCTTAGGGCCTCGCGCAGGCCGAGGCGGCGCCGAATCGCGAGCTCGCCCTGGCAGCCCATGCCGGCGAAGGCGCGATCGAGGTGCAGGTCGGCAAGGTGGAGAAGACTGGTGCTCATACGTGGGGCGTCGACTGTTGCCGTGACGGCGAACGTCAGTTCGTGTTCCGCAACGCTAGCACGCCGCGGTTCAGCCCACAAGAAGGAGAGTTACGCGAGTTCGTAACGAAAGGTGCATGCGATTCCGGCGTTTGAAAAGATAGTGCGGTTGATTGCCGCAATCGCGGCAGGAGATCCACTGGGGGAATCGTGGGACCTGGGTCGGCTGCGTCACGTCGTGCCGCGGGATCTGCCGCTGTGCTGATCCTGGCGGCCGTCATGGCTCGGCTGCTCACGCTGTCCCTGCCTCGGTCGCACTGGGCTGGCGAGCTTGCTGTGGGCATCGCCGGCGTCATCGACGTCGCCACGGTCATGCTCCTGGCGCGTCGGGACTGGATGCAATCCGAGCTCGCCATCGTCGCCAGGCAGCTGGTGGCAGCGATCCTCGCGGGGATCATGGTGGCGCTGGCCAGCGGGTACTTTGATCGTCTCGACGTGCTCGCCGTGCTCCTCTTCACCGTCATCCAGGTCAGTGCCGCCGGCGCGGCCGGCGCCCGCGCGGAGCTTGCCGGCACTGCACTGGTCGACGGCGCCTTCGCATCCCTCTGGCTGGTCTGGCAGAAGGGCGACGTGCCCACCCTGCTCTTCGCTCTCGCATTGATGACCGGAGTGCGACTGGTGGTAATCGCGCAGGCCAGGGCGGCCGGCGCCAGCGCTCAGTCCGACAAGCTGCGCAGCTCCGCCCACGCCGCCACCGCCGAGCGTGTCGGCACCGCCATCGACGTGCTCGGCGTCACCCGCGCGGTGCTCGACACCAGCGCGGAGGCGTACCCGATGGCCACGCACGCCGCCGTGCTCCTCTATGACGTGGGTGCGGACCGGCTGCGACCGCTCCCGCTCTACCTGGCTCCCACGGGGATCGGTTCCATGGAGAACGACAACCTCGACTTCACCCTGGCGCCTGGCGAGGGGCTCGCGGGCCGGATCTTCTCCGCGAGCAGGCCGATGGTCTGGTCGACCGCCTACGACGTCCACATGGCCCAGTCCAACCTCCCTGACCAGGTTCGTGAGCAGGTGGATGGGCTGCGGCGCGGCGTCACGCTGTGCGCGATCGGCGCCCCGCTGATCATCGACGACGAGGTGATTGGTGTGTACGTGCTCACCTCCCATCGCCAGGAGCTGGTCTGGAGTGAGGAGGACGTCCCGATCGTCGCTGCACTGGCGGCCGAGGCGGCGCGCGCCATCGAACGCGCACGCAGGTACGAGCGCGAGCTCGACCAGGCTCATCTCGACAGCATCACAGGCCTCGCCAACCACCGTCAGCTCACCCGCACGCTCGACCAGGAGGTGGCACGGGCGCGGCGGCGCACCACCACGCTGGGCGTGGTGTTCTGCGACCTCGACAGGTTCAAGGCCGTGAACGACACCTATGGGCACGCTGCCGGCGACCGGGTTCTCACCATCCTCGCGCAGGTATTCCATGATTCCCTGCGTCGCGAGGACTCCGCGGCGCGCTACGGCGGTGACGAGTTCGTGTGCGTCCTCCCCGGAGCTGACCGCGTGGAGGCGTCCGCTGTCGGACTGCGCATCAGCAGCTCGTTCGAGCTTCGCGTGCGTGAAGACCAGGAGCTGAACCGGGCCGGGGTCACCATCTCCTGTGGAGTGGCCATCTTTCCCGACGATGCCGATGACGTCGACGGTCTCCTGCAGTTCGCCGACGCGGCCATGCGCCGCGTCAAGATTGGACATCGCGCGGGCCTCTCTGAGGGACGGCGCTGAACTCACGCGCGGCGCGTGACTTGCAGGAACGCAGAGCGGGTATCGTGACGGACATGTCCGAGACCACTGTCGCCGAGCGACCGCCCGCCAAGGACGAGGTCACCGTCACCCACACCAGGTTCGGGCGCTTCGATTACAAGTGGGTTGCGCTCGCGGTGGTGCTGACCGGCACGATCATGACGATCCTCGACGCGACCATCGTCAACATCGCCATCCCCACCCTGCAGCACGACCTCCATGCCGGCAGTTACACCGATATCGCCTGGGTGGTCACGGGGTACCTGCTCGCCCAGGGTGCGGTGATCCCGCTCACGGGATGGGCGACTGATCGGTGGGGCACGAAGAGGCTCTACCTCATCACCATCGTGATGTTCACGGTGGCCTCGATGCTGTGCGGGATCTCACAGAATCTCGGCGAGCTCATCTTCTTCCGCGTCATCCAGGGCGTTGGCGGCGGCATGCTGATGCCGATCGGGATGACCATCATCCTGCAGGCCGTGGGCCCACAGAACATGGGCAGGGTGATGGGCATCTTCGGCGTCCCGATGCTGATCGCCCCCGCGGTTGGACCAGTGCTCGGTGGCTGGTTCGTCCAGGACTTCAGCTGGCGCCTCATCTTCTACGTCAACGTGCCCATCGGCATCGTCGGGTTCCTAGCGGCGTCGCGCTTCCTGCGCGAATCGCACCGCACCGCCAAGCTGCGGCTCGATGTGCTCGGCCTGCTCACGGGCGTCCCGGCCATCCTCGCGCTCATGTACGCCGTCGACCGCAGCACGTCGCTCGGCTGGTCGTCACCTCTGGTGCTGTCCCTGCTCATCGCCAGCGCTCTGCTGATGGGCTCCTTCATCGTCCGCCAGCTGCGGGCGCGCGAACCGCTGTTGCAGCTGTCGCTGTTCTCCGATCGCACCTTCTCGTGGGCGATGGTGTTGAGCTTCGTGGTGGTCACCGCGATGTTCGGCACCATGCTGCTGCTCCCGCTCTACCTGCAGGAGGTGCACGGCTACGGTCCCATCCATACCGGCTTGCTGCTGCTGCCCCAGGCCGCCATGGCCGCCGTCTCCATGCCGCTGGGCGGCTACCTCACTGACCGGATCGGCCCCAAATGGGTGGTGGCGACCGGTCTGGTGTTGCTCACCATAGGCAGCGTCGTCCTGGCCCAGATCCACTACGACTCCTCGAATTGGCTGGTCGTGGGGGCGTTGCTGCTGCGTGGCGTTGCCATGGGCTTCGCGATGATGCCCACGATGTCCGCGGCGATGGCGCGGGTCCCGCGCCGCTACACGTCACGCGCGTCCAGCATCACCAACACATTCCAGCGCGTGTCGTCATCGGTGGGCATCGCCATCCTGGTCACCGTGCTGGCGGCTCAGTTCTCCACCGCCGCCGCAAAGACGACGTGTGCGCCGCAGGCCAACGTTGTGGTTGCGGCCTCCTCGATCCTGCACAAGCCCAGCCTGACCGGCCAGCAGTACTGCGCTCTGCTCCGGCAACGGATCTCGGCGTCGTCTGCTCAGGAGAGTGCCGGCAGCACCCAGCCAAGCACAGGCAACGTGGTGCTCGACAACTTCAACCACGCCTACGCGGGCGGGGTGTTCAGCGACGCGTTCGATCGCACGTTCGTGCTCATCGCCATCCTGTCGGCCGTCGGGATCATCCCGGCGTTCTTCCTGCGCCGGCCCGAGCGCGGCGCAGGTGGAGCCGGCGGCGTGGACATGGCCGCCTAGAGTTCAGTCGCCGGCGCGCCGGTAGCGCTGCGTGCGCTCCTCGAGAAGGACGTCGACGTCCTTGGCGCAGAGCTCGTCGAGATGGCGGATCAGCGCGCCACGCAGTGCAGCGACGCACAGGTAGGGGTGGGCGTGAGCGCCCGGCGATGGCTCGGGGATGAGCTCGTCGATGAGGCCAATGCCATGTGCGGTGCCAACACCGGGGCGCAACGCCGCCGCTGCTCTGGCTCGTTGACCGGCATCGCGGTAGAGGATCGCCGCACACGTCTCCGGCGGCGCCACCGTGTACACCGCGTTCTCCAGGGCGAGCACGCGGTCGGCCAGCGCGAGTGCCAGTGCTCCACCCGACCCGCCTTCGCTCAGCACAGCGCTCACCACGGGGACGCGCAACTCCAGCATGGTGATCAGCGACTGCGCGATCGCCCAGGCTTGGCCGCGTTCCTCGGCGCCGACTCCGGCGTGCGCCGCTGGGGTGTCGACGAGGCACACCACAGGCATGCCGAACTTCTCGGCGGTGCGCATCAGCCGCTGGGCCTTGCGATAGCCCTCCGGATGCGGCATGCCGAAGTTGTGCAGTGCACGGCTGATCGCATCCGTTCCCTTCTCCTGGCCGATCACCATGACCCAGCGGTCACCGAGGCGCGCCGGGCCGCCGACGACGGCACGGTCGTCGCCGAACAGCCGGTCGCCGCGCAGCTCGGTCCACTCGGTGAACGCTCCGGCGATCACCTGCAGAGCGCGGGGGCGACCGGGGTTGCGCGCCAGCTCGACGGCGGCGAAGGCAACGCGCTCGCGCTCCGCGGTTTCTGTGGTGATGGTCATCGCGGCGCCGAGAAGCCCACCAGGAGCCTCACCACCGTGTCGCGCAGCGCTCCGCGGTTGACCACTGCGTCGACCATTCCGTGCGCCAGCAGGAACTCAGAGGTCTGGAAGCCCTCGGGCAGGCGGTCGTGGCTGGCCTGTTCGATGACCCGCCCACCGGCGAAGCCGATGCGGGCGTGCGGCTCAGCGAGGATGACATCCGCCTGGACGGCGAACGACGCTGTGACGCCACCGAAGCAGGGGTCGGCGAGCACAGAGATGTAAGGGAGGCCGGCGCGCGCCACCGACACGACGCCTGCCGAGCACCGGGCCATCTGCGCGAGCGACGCGATGCCCTCCTGCATGCGCGCCCCACCCGACGTGCAGACCGCTATCAGGGCGCGGTCCTCAGTCACCGCGAGGTCGCAGGCCCGCGCGAACTGCTCGCCGGCGGCGCTGCCGAGCGAACCGCCGAGGAAGCCAAAGTCCATGCAGGCGAGCACCACCGCGATGGCACCCACCTCGGCCGTCGCGATGACGAAGGTCTCGTCCAGCTTGGTGCGCTCCCGAGCTTCGGCGACGCGTGAGGGGTAGGGGACACCGTCGTCGAAGTGCAGAGGGTCGCGGTCGGCGATGTCCATGTGGATGACGGTGAGAGTCCCGGCGTCGGCCAGCTGGTTGGCGCGCGTCAGGGCAGGCACCACGGCGTGCCGCCCACAGTTCGGGCAGACGCGCAGGTGCTTCTCGAAACGGGCCTGCACAAACCGACGCCCGCAGCCGCGGCATTCGACGGTTCCGGCTGGAGCGACCGGGCGAAGCCTGGGACCGGGAGCCGCGAGGGGGCGAGCGGGGTCACGCCCTCCCATCACCGCGATGGGCTGCCTGTCCATTCGAGGGCGATGCCGCCCCAGGTGACGCCACTGCCGAAGGCGACGCTGATGATCTTCTGGCCCGGCTC
>JALZAG010000094.1 GCA_030948445.1 Candidatus Dormiibacterota bacterium | reverse complement strand
CCTCGCGGTTGTACGGCGTCCCGACCAGGTCGACCCGACCAAGCGAGCGGGCGAAATCAAGGCAGGCCGAGCGGGCGAAGCGAAGATGCTTGCCGGGCGTGTGCCAGGCCTGGAGATGGCCCTGGGCCACGGCGCGCCGCAGCGTCGACCTCGAGACGCCACACAGTGTGGCCGCCTCGCCGGTGGTCAGAATCTGTTCTTGCGTCGCAGCCATTCACATCCCTCCTGAAATCCGAGCCCGCCCTGGCTCCAAAGGGTTTGCCCCCAGTTCTCCTGGCTCACTGTATACACCACCTTTGGTGCGCTTGTCACGTTTCCCTGAACTCTACACCAGTTCGGGGGCGATCGAAGCAACCGAGCCGTCCGTATACTGGCGGAGCCCGCGCTCGGGGTTTGCAGGGGAGCGATCAATGGGTCTCGTCCAAGGCGTGGTCCGCCGGCTCGTCGCGAGCGTCGGCACGGTCATCGTGGGCAAGGAGCAGGAGGTCGAGCTCTGCGTCCTGGCCCTTCTCTGCGGGGGGCACGTGCTCATTGAGGACGTGCCCGGGGTGGGCAAGACGATGCTCGCCAAGGCCATGGCGCGCGCCACCGGCTGCGACTTCGAGCGGCTCCAGTTCACCCCGGACCTCCTCCCCGGCGACGTCACCGGGGTTTCAGTCTTCAACCTCAAGACCAGCGAGTTTGAGTTCCGCCGGGGACCGATCTTCGCCCAGGTGCTGCTCGCCGACGAGATCAACCGGGCCACCCCCAAGACCCAATCGGCATTGCTCGAGGCGATGGAGGAGGGGCAGGTCACCGTCGACGGTCACACCCATCCCCTGCCGTCGCCCTTCATCGTCCTGGCCACCCAGAACCCCATCGAGCTCGGCGGCACATTCCCGCTGCCCGAAGCGCAGGTCGACAGGTTCCTGGTCAAGGTGAACCTCGGCTACCTGGAGCTGGCCGACGAGGTTGCGATGCTCGATCGCTTCCAGCGCGAATCACCCCTCGACGAGCTGGCCGCGGTTACCGACTCCGCCGAGATCGGCGCCTGCCGCCAGGAGCTGCAGACCGTGTTCTGCCATCACTCGCTGAAGGAGTACTGCGTGCGCATCGTCCAGCGGACGCGCGAGAACTCCGACGTCGCGCTGGGTGCATCGCCCCGCGGTAGTCTCGGGCTCCTCCACGCCGCCCAGGCGCACGCTGCCGCCAAGGGTCGCGACTATGTCACCCCGGACGACATCAAGCGGCTGGCACCCCGAGTGCTCGGCCACCGCATCGTCCTGCGTGCCAACGCTGAGCTGCGTGGGATCACCAGCGCGCATGTGATCGAGGAGGTTCTGGGCAGCGAGGTGGTCCCCGCGGAGCGACAGTTGATGGCTGGCGAGGGTTCGTGAGCTCGCGGGTCCCCCTGCTGGCTGGGATCGCAGCCCTCAGCTTCTTCGCAGGGATCACGGGGATCCACCTCGCGTACACGCTGACGTATGTCCTGCTCGCGTTGCTGGTCATCGCGTTGTTCTGGACACGCGCCATCGCGCGGAGGATCAGCGTCGATCGCACCTCGCCCGAGGGCTCGTACTCCGTCGGCGAGCCCTTCAGCGAGCACTTCACGATCCACAACCGCAGCCTTCTGTGGGTGCCGTACTGCGAGGTGCACGACCGCAGCGAGATTCCCGGGTATGCCGCCGGCCGCGCCTGCGCGCTCGGCGCCGGTGACAGCGTGTCATGGATGGCGCGCGGTCACTTCACCGCGCGCGGGCGCCATCGTTTCGGCCCCTTGGAGGCGCGCATCGGAGACCCCTTCGGCCTGTTCAACAGAACGGTGCGACTGGCCGCGCGCAGTGAGGTCACGGTGTACCCGGCGCTCCATCCGCTCGAGGACATCGGGCCGCTGTGGAGCGGCGATGGGGCGGGTGACATGCGCCGCGGCAAGGCAGTGGACGTTGCCCCCGAGGTGTCGTCGGTGCGCGACTACGCGTCGAGTGATGGGCTGAGCCGCATCCACTGGGCTTCGACAGCGCGTACCGGAAGGCTGATGAGCCGGACGTATGACACTCGCTACAGCGCGGACCTCCTGGTGATCCTCGACCTTCGTGCCGGCGTGCACGCCGGTCAGGCGCCCGAGTCCTCGCTGGAGTACGCAGTGTCGATCGCCGCCTCGATCGTCAACGCAGTCGCCAGGCGCGGACAGGCGGTGGGGTTGATCACCAACGACGCCGAGATGCGTGCCTTTGGAGCCGGGCGTGGTGAGGCGCAACGCATGCGCCTGCTCGACTACCTGGCCACCGCACGCGACAACGGCAGCGCGCCCCTGGCACACGTGGTGAGCCGTCACGGGGAGGGATGGCGCGGACGTGGTGGCATGGTCGTGGTCAGCGGCGATCGCGATTCCGCGTGGGTCGAGGCGCTGGTCGACTCTGGCACTCGCGGTCAGCGCCACCTGGCGGTGCTGCTCGAGACCTCATCGTTCGGAGCCGCCGGTCCGGCCATGCGCATCCCAGCAGCGTGGCGGCTGGCCTTGGACTGGTGGCTGGTGCGTCGGGGCGACGTTCTCGGCAGCGGCGAGAGGGCGCGCGCCGCCGGGGACTGACGATGAGTGTGGCAACCGCAACAATTGGCGCCCGCCCACTGAC
>JALZAG010000075.1 GCA_030948445.1 Candidatus Dormiibacterota bacterium | reverse complement strand
CCCGCTTCCGGTTCCTGCACCGGGAGCTGCACGCCCCGGCGGCTGGGCGCCCCACTCACGATCTGGACGGAATCCTCGAGCGCGTCGCCCCCCCGGGCGAGCGCAAGGCGGACGCTCACCGCGTCACGGATGCGAGCCACCAGCCCCGCGGGCCCGGAGGCCGCCGCGAGGCGGGTCGGCGGCGGCATGTGTCTTGGAACGTGGGGCGCGGTGGCTGGGACTGGCGGCGCCAGCGGCTCGACCGAGGGGGGCGGGGCGAGTGGCGGCCCCGGACTCGCCGATGAGGGGGCGCTGTCGGTCGGCGTCGGCAGGTCGGCTTCCCATGAGTCCGGTCCGGGGGCTGCGTCCAACCACTCGTCGTCGGCCTCGGCCCACTCCGGCTCCTGCGCCGGGGGGGAGTCGTGGATCGCCCCGGCGGATTCGAGTGGCACAGGCGGCGCTGGGTCGTCCGCGGGCGCGCGGTCCCACGACGGTGGCACCGACCGGACGCCATCGAGCGGCAGGTACGGGTTGACCTCAGGCGCGACGGCGGGCGCCACCACGATCTCGTCACTGGCACTGGTCAGGGCGACGGGCTCGGGACGGCGCGGCGTCCATGGCAGCGAGGGGCTGCTCGTGCCTCCCTGCCAGGGGCGGTGCTCATCAGCGACCGCGGGCGGAGGTGGAGTCGCCGGGGGGAGGTCGGCAGCGGGGTCGACGGAGATCCCAACCTGTTCCAACATCAGCTGCGCGGACGCCGAATCCACGCTGACACGCGCGAGCTGACCGATTCGCTTCTTCTCCTCGCGAAGGGTCGCGGCGCCGGCGCCGCAGCGCGTGCACCCGACGAGGTGCGCGTCGACCTCCGCACGTCGTTGCGGCGCCAGCTCGCCGTCAATGAACGTGCTGAGCGTCAGCAGGCTGCACTTCACAACGCGATCTCGCTGTAGATGGTCCCGAAATCGCGCCGCGCCGCCGCGAGGAGGCGGCCGGCCGCCTCCGGCGAACACTCGAGCGCGCGTGACATCTCGCGATAGTCCAAACCGGCGAGGTCGTGTAGCAACAGCGCTGCGCGGCGCTCGAACGGCAGGGTTGCCAGTGCGCGCTTGACCGTGTTCATGCGCGACGCCGCGTCGCCGTCGACGCGGGCCTGGAACGCCGGGCGGGGGCGGCGCAGGAACCGCGAGGGACCATGGCCGCGCGGTGGGAAGCGGTGTCCCTGCCGGCAGGCTCGCGTCACGGCGCGGTAGAGCGCGGCACGGCCGTCGACGCGAAGCCGGGTGGGCGGGTACTTCGCCGCGTGAGCGAGTCCGCCTGCGACGAACTCCACGGCGTCGTCCGCACTGCCGCTCAGGTGAGTGACGTACGTCACGAGATCATCGAGGTGCCCGCAGGCCAAGCCTGCGAGGTCACTCGCGTCGGGTGCGATGTGTGGTGCGACGTTGATCATGACGTTGCCGTGCGAGTGAGCACGCGCTACGCGCAAGCATACGGGCGAGTCGTGTTTCTGACAAGGTGGGGGGAAATCCGGGTCCCGATCAACCGCCCGCCGCAGGCTCGGGGACCCTGCGGAGGGTCCCACCCCGCACGAGAGTGGGTGCCACCAGGCCGCAGCGCACCCACGCCTGGCGCGGCATACCGATGTCGGCGACGTAAAGCGCACCCGTCCAGCGCCGCGACGCGCCAATCCAGAATCCCCGCTTGCACGCGGTCAGCGTGCACGTCGCAGTGGCCTGAACAGCGGTACCGGCGGCAACTCCGGCGTCGGCGCTGAGCCCGCTGGGCACATCGATGCTCAGGATGGTGCCGCGCATGCGCTCGACGACCGCGGCATGGTTTGGACGCGCCGCCCCGCTCAGCCCGGTGCCGAGCAGTCCGTCGATGACCAGTGCCGCACCGGCAGGCGCGACAGTGGCATCAGGTTCTACGGAGACCACGACGGCCACGCCCGCCTGCTCGGCTGCACGTGCCTGCCGATCCACGACGCCGGCGAGGTGGCTGGGGTCGACGTGCACGGCGACGGTGACCGCGCAGCCCCACGCGCAGAGCTGGCGGGCGGCAACCAGCGCATCGCCACCGTTGTTGCCATGACCGGCCACAACGTGCACGCGGCGTGGCCGCGAGCCGAGCATCCGCCAGGCCAGCCGGGCCACCTGGAAGCCCGCCACCTCCATGAGCTGGAGGATGTCGACGCCGATGTCCATCGCGGCTTCGTCGAGCGCCGCGACCTGCGCGGCGGAGAGCGCACCGTAGCGGCGCTGCGCGGTCACATCCATCAGGGGCACTCCACGTTGGTACTCAGCTACCGTACT
>JALZAG010000071.1 GCA_030948445.1 Candidatus Dormiibacterota bacterium | reverse complement strand
CGGCTGCGCGGCACCGTGCGTGCGATTGACCCGGACGAACGCGAGCGGCTGCTGCGCCGGGTTGCCGAGGTGGCCTCTGCGATCGCCGCAGCGTCGGGAGCCTCGGCGGAGTTCGAGCGCGCGGCGGGGTGTCCACCGGTGATCAGTGACGCGGCGTCGGCAACGATCGTGCGACGCGCTGCCATTGCCACCGTGGGTGAGGAGAGTGTGCTCGCCCCGGAGCCGATCACAGTTGGAGACGACGTTGCCTGCCTCATCAACGAGGCCGGCCGCGGTTGTTACTTCCTGGTTGGGGCGGGCGACGTGGCCAGGCGCCCGGTGCCGCCCCACCATAGTGCGGACTTCGACATCGACGAGCGCAGCCTGCCGATCGGCGTGGGCACCCTCGTTCGCGCGGCGCTGGAAGTGCTGCGATGAGCGACCCGTGGGCGCGGCTGCGCGCTGAGCGCACCCACCAGTACAGCGCGCCGCTGGACCTCACCCCGCGGCCACCGTCGGCGTCGCGTACCGAGATCTCGACGGTCATGCAGATCACCCAGGCGAACAACGACGGCAACGTCCATGGTGGGTCGATCATGCGGCTCGTCGACGAGGCCGCCGGGATCGCCGCGATGCGGCATTCGCACCGCCGCGTGGTGACGGCGTCCATGGACGATATGAGCTTCCTGGCACCGGTGTACATCGGCGACCTGGTGACCGTGCGGGCCATGGTCAACGACGCACATCGCACTTCGATGGAGGTCGGTGTCCGCGTCGACGTGGAGAACATCGCCAGTGAGGAGTGGCGCTACGTGGCCAGCGCACATCTGGTCTTCGTGGCGCTCGACCTCGACGGCCGCCCCACCACGGTACCGCCGATCACCGCGGTGACCGACGACGAGAAGCGGCGCCAGGAGCAGGCGCAGGTTCGCCGCGAGCAGCGATTGCTGCGCAAACGCGCGCTCAGCGACGCTGCCAAGGGCAAGCGGCGGGATTCTGGGTAATCGCCGAGCTGCGGCGGCGCGCAGGGGGGAGGGTGGTTGTATCAGGGGACGTCCGCGCTGCGGGTGGGGCCCTCCTGTTCGCGCTCGACGTCGGCGTCCTGGTCGTAGCCCTCGTCAGGGTCGGACGGCACCGGCTGGCGCTCCTCGGTGATCACCGGTTCCTCAGTGACGCCAGGTCCAGTCTGTTCGGTCATGACTCGCCTCCGTTGGCAGGGTGCTTGCAACGCATGATGGCGCGCCTGTACCGCCGCCGGAAACGGGTTCCTGCCGCCGTCGCGGTAGAGTGTTTGCCATGACCGACATCGCTGCCGCGCCACTCGCCGTCCGCGACGCCACCGGGCCACCTCCGACAGCGCGCCAACACATCCGCTTCGCGTTCTACTCGGTGCGGCCGGAGTGGCGGATGCGCAGCGAGGACCAGCGCGAGGCGGACCGCAGCGAGGTGACCGCGCTGATCCGCGACATCGACAGTCGGGAGAACGTCCTGCTCCGCACCTACAGCCTGGTGGGTACTCGCGGGGACGCCGACTTCATGGTCTGGCTGGTGAGCGACCGCCTCGACGACCTCCACGAGTTCTCGGCGCGGCTGAACCGCACCTCCATGGGGGCCTTTCTCACCTCGCCGTACAGCTACTTCTCGATGACCAAGCAGAGCATGTACGTGGAGAAGCACCAGCACCGCCACCAGGAGGGGAGGAGCAACCGGCTGGTCATCGCCCCCACCAACCGCCGCTACCTCTTCGTGTACCCCTTCGTGAAGACGCGGGCGTGGTACCGCTTGAGCCGCGAGGAACGGCAGAAGCAGATGAGTGAGCACATCGCCATGGGTCACCGCTACCCGGGGGTCAAGATCAACACAACCTATTCGTTCGGCCTCGACGACCAGGAGTTCGTGGTGGCGTTCGAGAGCGACTCCGTGTCCGACTTCCTCGACCTTGTCCAGGAGATGCGCGAAAGCGAAGCCTCGACTCACACGGTCCGCGACGTTCCGTCGTTCACGTGCATGCTGATGACGCCTGAGGAGGCGCTCGCCGCAATCGGCTGAACCCGGTTCCCTATTCGGGAATCGTGGCGCTGCGGCGGAGCGCGGTCTGGATCGACTCGTTGAGCAGCTCGAACACGTGCATCACGCGTACACCGGGAGCGTATCGCGCGGCCCCGTTGCGGAGCTGCAGCAGGCACGAGACGTTCTCGGTGACCAGCACCTCGGCGCCGCTCGCCACCACGTGCTCGAACTTGCGTTGCAGGATTGCCTCGCTTCGCTCGGGTTGCTCGTGGAAGTACATCCCCGGACCGCCGCAGCACATCGCCGCCTCCTC
Organism: Candidatus Dormiibacterota bacterium; assembly: GCA_030948445.1. The sequence goes on along the minus strand of JALZAG010000071.1, from coordinate 6,720 downwards.
GAGAGGAACGATCTCCAGCCGCGGCACCTCCGACAGCAGGCGGCGTGCAGCCGATCGCGCCGGTCCCTCGATGGGCAGCGAGCACGGCTCATCGATGGCCACCCTCCAGCGCAGCGGCCCGAGGACGGCGCGCTGACCGGAGTCGGCGAGCAGCTCCGTGGCCAGGAGGGTGCGTTGGGCGACGCGCTGCGCATCGATGGCGTGTTGGGCATCGTCGGCGAGCACGGTGTCGTACTGCTTGTAATGTGCCGTGCACGACGCGACGTCGCCAACCAGGACGTCCACCTTGAGCTCGCGGAGCACGTCGACATTGGCCGCCGCCATGTCCATCATTGCCTCGCGGTCGCCGAGTGACTTCGCTGGCAGCCCGCTGCATGCCAGCTTCGGCACCACCACCTCGAAGCCGTTGGCGAGGAGAACGCGCATGGTTGCCTCGGTGGCCTGCGGCACCGCGAGGTTCTGGTAGCAGCACACCAGGAAGCCAACCGTCCCGCGCACGGGCGTTGCTGCGGGTGGCAGGGCGCGGGTGCGCTGGTACGCCGTCTTGCGAGGCAGCGGGCCGACGTGGTCCATAAGCGCGCCACCCGTGCCCAACCAGCGTGTGAGACCGGTCCTGCGGGCGAATCCGTGCAGACCGGTCACCTGGGCGGCGCGAGACAGGCCGTGCAGGAAGCGCAGCGCACCGGGGCGGGGGAGCACTGAGCGGAAGGCCATCGTCTGCCCCCACGGATGGCCCTCCTGCTCGTGCAGCTCCATACGGGCGCGACTGACGATCCAGGCTGTCGGCACCCCGGGCGCGCATGCGGCGACGCAGTTATCGCAGGTCAGGCAGGTGGAGAGGGGGCCGTCCGCGATGTCGCGGAGCTCGATCCGGCCCTCGATGGCGTCACGCACCAGGGAGACGCGGCCGCGGGCGGTCTCCCACTCGACGGGGTTGGTGACATACGTCGGACAGACCGCCTGGCAGAGCGAGCACTTGTTGCACTCGCTGGCGGCCTGGTAGACGTCCTCGAGAAAGCGCGGCGGGACGGCCAGGTCGGTCACCGGCGCAATTGTAGGGGCCTGGGTGCCGGACGCTCCGTGGCCTGCGTTGACGCTGCAAAAGGGCACCCGCCATGCTTGCGTCGGCCCTTCTGGCTCCACCCATCCGTCCCAGCATCGAGGTTGCCATGACGCACGACACCACCCCCTCCATCCACCTGATCGCGCGCCCGGCCGTCGCCCTCGAGGGGATGCGCGCGTACCTCGAGGATGTGGGGGGCGCCTCATGGCTGGACCGCCGAACCGCGTCGGACACTGCGCCGAACGGCGGCGAGCTACTGGTGGAGTTCGGCGGCCGCGCCTGCTACCGCAGTTGGGAGCCGGGGCTCAACGTCAATGTCACCAAGGTCAGGGCCGACCAGCGCGAGTATCTGAGGAACATCCTCAAGAGCGCGCACGGCAGCGTGCTCGAACACGCCAACTACTCGTTTGCCCTTCGTAACGTCAGCCGCGTGGCGACCCACGAGATCGTCCGCCACCGGGCCGGGGCCGCCTACAGCCAGGAGAGCCTCCGCTACGTGCGCCTTGTCGACATCGGCTTCCGTGTCCCACCGGCGCTCGAGCCACTCCGTCAGCAGTGCGTGGAATTGGTGGAGCGCCTCGAGGAGTTCCAGGTCTCGGCCGCGCAGGCACTGAAGATCGACGATGACGGTATTCCCTTCCACGTCAAGAAGGAGGTTACATCGGCGCTCCGCCGTCTGGCGCCGATCGGCCTCAGTACCGACCTGATCCTGACCATGAACCTGCGCACCCTTCGCCACGTGATCGAGATGCGCACCGACCCAGGCGCCGAGGAGGAGCTGCGCCTGATCTTCGGGCGGCTCGGCGAGATCATGGTGCAGGAGGCTCCGGGCGTCTTCCAGGACTTCACCCGCCGCGAGGACGGAGCCTGGATGCCCGAGTTCCGCAAGGTCTGACCGCCACCGCAGCTCGGGGTGGCCTCGGAACGAACGTACGGTATGATCGGGAAGCCTCCGCAGTGGCGGGCCGAACATGTTCACCTGAGGCAGGGAGCCCCCCCATGATCAGCGTCAGCGACACAGCCCTCGGCCAGCTCCAGACACTCTTCTCCGAGCAGGCGCCCGAGCAGCAGGTCGGCCTGCGCGTGTACATCCAGTCGGGTGGCTGCTCCGGATTCTCCTACGGCATGGGCATCGACGAGAATCCGCCCAAGGCGGACAACCAGGTCGTGGACGTCAACGGGCTTCGGGTCTACGTCGACGCCTACTCGGCCCAATACCTCGAGGGGGCCGAGATCGACTACGTCGACGCCATCATGGGCGGTGGCTTCACCATCAACAACCCCAACGCGGTGAAGACCTGTGGATGCGGCCACAGCTTCCAGACCGCCGACAGCGCCGGCGAGGCCAAGGCCTGCTCGCACTGACGCGCTGATCGCGAGGCGGGGGAGGGACGCGCAATCCTCGCTCTGCATCGCACTCTCGCGCTGGTCGTCGTCCTGCTGGCGCTCGGGGGCACCATCTGGGCAGTGCACGACTGGCTGCGTCGTGGGGCAGTCCATCCCAGGCTGGTGACATTCACGGTCGCGATGTCCGCCGTGATCGGGCTACAGGCGGTGTTCGGGATCGTCCTGGCGATCATGGGCCACCGCCCCGCCGATGGTGGCACCCACTTCGTGGTTGGACCGCTGACGCTGTTCGCCCTGCCTTTGGCCCGCCGCGTCGCCGCCGGTCGATCCGATCGCGCGGCCTCCGCGATCCTGGCGGTGGCCTGGTTCGTGCTCATGCTGCTGACACTGCGCGCGGTCGGCAGTGGGGGAGGACTGAGCGCCTGAGGTCTCGCCGCGAAGGCGGCGCCGCGCCCACTCCGCTCGCGGCGCGGGCCGGGGACGCGACCGGTCCCCGGCCCCTTGTTGCGCGGTGCTGCGTCTGTGCGTCTCTAGCTAGAAGTCGTCGGGTGGCGGGGTCTGACCGGTGTAGTCGCCGATGACGAAGGAGGTGTAGGGGCCGTCCAGGTGGCCGGCTGCGTCGCCCGGCATGTTGGTCCGCCCGTACTGGAACACCTGCTGGTGATCCTCGTTGACGATCAGGACACGGTGGTTGAACTGGTCGGCAATGGACGTGTCACCGTTGCCGAGACGCACAGCGTTGGACGGCTGCGGCGTTGTACTGCTGTTCGGTGCCCGGTTCGTGAAGTACTGCCAGACGATGGTCTTGTCCTCGGTCACCTCGATGACACGGCTGTGGCCGGAGTCGGTGATCAGGGTGTGGCCATTGGGCAGCCGGCTTGCGAAGGCCGCGATTTGAATGGGCCTCCCCGCCGACGGGCTGCCGCTGCCGTACTGCCACACGATCTGACCGGCGCGGGTGATCTCGATGACACGATTGTTGTTCTCGTCGGCGATGAGGACGTGACCGTTGCGCAGCAACTCGGCGCTGTTGGGGTTGTTCAGCGCCCCTGGGCCGGACGTCGGCCCGTACGACCACACGATCGACCTGGTGAACCTGTCGATCTCGATGACCCGGTTGTTGCCCTGGTCCACGACCATGATGTTCCGGCTGGGGAGCTGGATCGCGAAAACGGGTACGTTGAGCTGGTTGGGCCCCGACCCGGTCACGCCTGGCCGCCCGTACTGCCAGACGATCTTGCCCTTCTGATTGACGACGATCACCCGGTTGTCCGCACAGCTGAAGTTGGGGTCGACGGGTGAGGCTCCCTGGGGCACGCCCGTGCCCGCGAGCAGCGTGAGGCCGTCGCCCAGACGCTCGGCGTCGTTGGGCCCGATGATCGCGCCCGGCCCCGGGTTGCACAGCGACGGGTTGCCCGAGCCGAAGCTCCACACGATGGCCCGGCTCTCTGGGTCCAGCTCGATCGCCCTGTTGTTGTACTGGTCGCTGATCAGCAGGTTGCCCTCGGCGTTGAAACGGCCCTGGTGGCCACCACCGGCGGCTGTCGCGGTTGGGAACTGGAGCGACAGTGCGGACAAGGAGGCCAGCAGGACTCCAGCGCCAAGTACAGATCTGCGCATGTCGGATCCTCCCGTAACGAGAGCCAAGGATGGGCATGGCCAGTCTCGGCAGGCGCCACGTGGAGAAACAAGGCGACCTTGGTCTTAAGACGGGGGAGCGCCGCCACTCTCTTCCGTGAGGTGGCCGAAGCGTTCGTATACTCCCGAAGATCGCCGAGCGGGAGTAGCTCAGTTGGTAGAGCGCTAGCCTTCCAAGCTGGATGTCGAGGGTTCGAGTCCCTTCTCCCGCTCCACCCGCCCTCTGGGCAGGGTATTCGAGTTCAATAAAGCGTCCAGAAGCTTGCGCACGTCGTCCTAAGCGCCAGCTCAAGCCTGCAAAAAGTTTTACAGGCTATAGCTGCTAAACAGCGCATTTGTGCACTTTTGCGCTACTGTGTTGGCACGATGACAGCGATCGCACGGGCTCCTCGACAGACACGGACAGAGCTGAGGGGTCCGAATCCCGTGGAGACGCTCGTCGAGGACTACCTCACCTCCTGCCGCGCCCGTGGTCTGTCGCGAGCGACGATCGAGCAGGCGTACTCCTATAGCCTCAAGCAGGTGTTCCTGCCTTGGTGCCTAGACCAGGCCATCACGGAGCCGGCCGCGCTGACCCAGCGAGAGCTCGATCGGTTCACAGCGACTCTTTTGGAGACAGGTGGACGGCGCGGCCCGTTGTCGAAACACACGGTGCACAGCTACGTCCGCGCCGTCCGACAATTGCTTGCCTGGGCGCAGAAGGAAGGAGAGGTGGGCGCCGCTCGTCCGCAATTGCCCCGGCTGCCTCGGCGCTTGGTCGAGACGCTCAGCCGGGACGAAATAGACCGCCTCGAGGCAGCGGCGGAAAATCCTCGGGATCGGCTCATCGTTCGGCTCCTCGCCGACACAGGCATCCGCGTGAGCGAACTGTGCGGCCTGATGAGCGGTGACGTCCTCCACCATGAGCGCCGGTCCTTGCTCCGCATCCACGGCAAGGGCGACAAAGAGAGGCTGGTGCCGCTGACGCCCCCATTCGCACGACAGCTGGAGCGCTTTGTCAGGGAGTTGCCGGATGACGGTGACAGGGCTGTGTTCCGGGCTTCTCGTCGCGGACCCGACGGCCGCTACGGTCGGCTCACCCGATCCGGCGTGCTCCAGCTCCTACGAAGTCTTGCCTATCGTGCGGGGATCACCAGGCGGGTCCATCCGCACCTGTTCCGGCACAGCTTCGCCACCGAGGCCTTGCGGCGAGGGATGAACCCACTCCAGCTGGCGGATGTCCTCGGCCATAACGGACTTCGAATGATCGAATCGGTCTACGCTCATCTCACCGTCGACGACGCCTACGACGCTGTGATGCAGATGCTCTTGCCGCGCCACTCACCGAACTAGCAGCCGAGGGAGGAGATAGATGGCGGGGGAGGCCGGGGACGAGAACGAGCCGTCGCAAGAGCACCTTCAACTTCTCTATGACGAGCTCAAAGCCGCGCTCCAGCTGCAATTGGAAGAGCTGTCCGCCCTCGACAATAAGGCGGTCGGGCTTTTGACCCCCGTCGGCGTCGTCCTCGGTTTTGGGGTGGCCTCGCTTGGCCACATTGGTCCGTCGGTTTGGGCGCGAGGCTTCTTCTACGCGGGCTTGAGCATCCTCTTGGTCAGCTTCGCGAACGGAATCTATGCTCTTCGGCTCCGCCAGATTCGCTACGCGCCAACGGCGGCCATCTGGCCCGTCTACGCCACCGTGTCCACGAGGACGATGCTGGAAGTTGAATGTGCCACCGTGGCCGAGGTTTTCGACAGTAACGGCGGCATACGCGGGCTCAAGACCCCATGGGTAGCGCGGCAGTTCTGGGCGCTTCTGATCGGCGCTATCGTTCTCGCGATAGGGTTTGGGTTCCAGGTTGCCGGTATACTCACCTAGTCATGGCGCAAGCGCAAAAGCCGGCGATGCCGGCCCCCCAACCAGCCAAGTCCAAGCCCGTCTGGGTTCCTCCGAAGGCCGATCCACGACTCATCGGAGTAATCAACCGCGGGTATCAGCCGCCCACCCCGAGGCCAAACGGCTCCAAGTAGTTGGCAGCCCCACGAGGCTGCCTCCGCGGTGCCCCGGCGGCAAGACACCTAGCCACGACGCAGGCGCCCGGGCCGCGGATTAGTGCCACCCGGTGGCCCTGGACTGGGCGAGCTGGGAATCGGTCCGAACTGGTAGCTCGCGCGGGGAGGCCCCACGGCGACAGTTACTCGCCGGCCGGTTCTTCGTCTGGCCACAACTCAATCGCCCGCGACGCCGCCTCGATTAGCAACTGGCTGTCGATCTCTCGTCGCGTCAGACGGACATCGTATTTGGGCCACTCGCAAACGAAAGCGAGTGGGCCTGGAGGCGGGAGCGGCCAAGCCCAGTACGTGGTATTCGCCATCGACTGCCCTGCGCCGCCGCCACCGGGGTGCAGCATGGGCCCCTTCGTTCCTGCTGCAACGGACCACATGGGGGGTCCCACATTGGTCGCTTTCCGCCCGTCAGCAAACTCAACGCCGATCCGCAGGTGCTCGTCCGAGAGCACCCCGTACCTGTCGCCGGGCTTACCCCGCAGACCCGAAAGGCCATGCATGGGATCCCAGGTCTCACCGGTGGGACGGAAATGAGCAACAACCTCGAATTCGAACCCTGAAGGAAAGGCGACGAGGTGCTGCACCCGTACCGCAGCCGTTTCCGAGTGGGTCAGGAGGAGGTCGAG
>JALZAG010000054.1 GCA_030948445.1 Candidatus Dormiibacterota bacterium | reverse complement strand
CGGCGGTGCGCGCGATGCAGGCGGCCGCTGCCGCCGCCGCTCCGGCGGACAATCCGCTCGGCGCCTTCGTCAACCAGGGTGACGCGCCGTCATGCAGCGACTGCGGCAGCCTGATGGTGCGCAGCGGTGCCTGCTACAAGTGCCACAACTGTGGAGCAACCTCGGGCTGCTCCTGACCACGCCCCTCCCCCAGCCCGGGAGCCCGGTCATCAACGTGGTGGCCGGGCTCCTTTTGTATCGGCCGCCGACGAACGGAGGTCTGCGACGCACGGATGCCATTGATTCCAGCACAGGATGCCCGGGCGGCCGAATGGCTCGTACGCGCGCTGGACGGGTTCGGCGAGTCAGTCCTCTCAATTGTCCCCACGGGGCTTTCCGGCGCACGTCCGAGTGTTCCATCCCGCCTACCGAAACTCGCGGAGGAGTGCCGCCCCCGTGAGCTGGCAGGAAATCGCAGCAGCGCACGGCAAACAGGCGCACGCCGGGATGCAGCTGAATGCCCTGACCGGAAGCTCCCACTTCACGACCCACCCTCTCCCAGGCGTCTTCGACCAACCGCCACTCATCGGCTCTCTTCCGCAGGATCTGGTCGCGCAGCTCGCGGCAGCACTTGGGCGCCACACCTCAACGCCGGAGCGGTGCTGGTTTGCGATCTGGAATGGCTTCGGCGCGATGCCACCCGACGTGCGGTCCGCGCCAACGTTTGCGACGCCCAACCGCAAGTATCACCTCCTCGCCGGGCCCGTAGCCTCGGCCGCCGACGTGGGCCACCCAGCGCTGGGACAGTCGCCGAATCTGTGGTGGCCTGACGATCACGCTTGGTGTGTTGCAACGGAAATTGATTTCAATACGACGTACATCGCCTGCGGTGACACAGCCCGAGAGGACATCGTGGCGCTGCCGGCGCTCGAGGCACGTCCTATCGACCCCCGCTGTGGCGTGAGGTGGGACAGCGACCTAATCAACCCAGTGTGACCGGGCCACGCTCTTGCGACCCGTGAACAGGCCGTCCAGCGGTCCGCGCATGTCCGTCCCGTGCGAAGTGTTCGCGGAATGAATCCGCTTCTGGAGGAACTCCATCAGAACCACGCGGGGCACATCGCTCCGCACACAGCAGCATCCGCCAATAACCCTTGACGCGGCGGCCCCGATGCCGGAAACGAAGTCAGACCCCAGGGCCCGCCCCGGGCGGATTACGTCTAGATTGGCGCAGTGGGACGTGGTACCGAACGTCTGCGTCGATGGCCGGTCGTAGCGATCGGAGCGCCCGTCTTGACCCTCATCGGGCTTTGGGTGGCGTCAGTTCTGACAGTGATTGGCGTTGTAGGGATCTGGGCTCCCATCGCGCTACGGCTGTGGGGGCCGTTGGTACTCGGGTTCGGCTGGGGAGGCGTGCAGGCTTCCTTCGGGGCACTCACCTACTGGCGGGTGCAGCGAGCGCCCCACCCGATGCGCTCGTGGGGGTCCGTTGCTGCTGCACTTCTCGCTGTCCTCCTGATTCCGGGCAACCTGATCTTGATCCTCTTGACGCTAGGGTCGATTTCAGGCACGGGCATCGGCTAGGGGAGGTGACGCCTAGGCAGGCCAGGGTCCGCAAAATGTGCCTAGGTTGGGCCCGCTACAACATGAATCCAATCGAGCAATTGGTGGACTGGGCACGAACAACCATATTTCTGAGGTCTGCGAGCACGTGTTGGACCCCGTCGCTCACCTGCGGCGATGTGCTGTCGATGATCCAGATCAAGCTCGGCAGATCGGCTGCCTTTACCTCCTCCCAGGACCCGTGGTCGACGTTTCGACCGGTGGCGGCCCTGATTGCCGAGAAGAAGCCGGCGTCTCTAAGCTCCCGAGCGTGGCCATGCCGCAGACCGCCTAGCATGTCCGGGAAGAACTCCATCGCGCGGGCCCGGCCAGCCGCCAGCGCCTCTTCGAAGACGACGGTTGGTGAACCGAAGCGCACGATGAAGCCTCCAGGGCTCAGCAAGTCACCCCATTTCCGCTGAGCCGCCTCATCTAGTTCGGCAGCGAGCGCGGCACTGCGCTCCCGTGGGGCAACGACGTCCGGGCTTCGATTGAGGGAGGCCTTCGTGCGCCTTTTTCGGAACACCCGACCATTATCGATGTCCCGCGCGGCATCGGTGCATTCACCAACCTCGACTCGGTGTTGGCGTGCGAACTGCTGGAGCGCAGCCGTGGACTCATCGCACAATTCGGCTTCCGAGGCGCCCCCAAAGACTGCCGGGAGGGCGGAGTTCAATATCGGGTCCGCTCGGCCAGGCTCCGGTCGTGTCCCCTGGCCGTTATCGTCATGTCTGCGCAAGGAAGCGTCACCACCATGCGCGCCAACAGGCCCTCTTGCCGAGGGCCCAACCAGGCACGCGCGTGGGATGACTGATGGTCTCGTTGGGGTACGCGGGCAGTGAGCTGAGGCGGCGCTGGAGTCGCACCGTGGTCACCGCGCTTGGCCTGGCCGCGGGTGTGGGCCTGGTGATGGGCATCATCGGCGTCTCGGATGGCCTGACCAGGGCACAGAGCGACGTTCTCTCGCCGCTGTCCAGCGTCGGCACCGACATCATCGTCACCCGCACCGTCGGCGCGACCACGACGGCAACCGGCGTTGCAACCGCGACCCCGTCGCCGAGTGCGCAGAACAACGGTGGGTTCGGTGGCGGTGGTGGGGCCGGCGGTGGGTTCTTCGCGCCCGGTGGTGGCGGCGGTGGTAACGCAGCCACGCAGCTGACCCAGCTCAACGACCAGGACCAGACGGCGTTGTTGAACGCCAACTCGTCAGTGCTCACCGACCTCTCCAAGCTCGGCCCGGCCGGCACCAAGTTCACGCACGACTTCTTTGTGCCGGGCACGCTGATCACCTTCCCGCAGGCAGCGCTCCAGACGGTGACCGCGGTGGCGGGCGTGCAGTCGGCGGTGCCGGCGTTGTCGCTGCAGGCGGTGCACGAGACCGGGACGGTTCCGCAGATCACCGACACTGTGACCACCGGTGGTCAGACGGTGACGTCGGTGCAGACGCCGGCACCCCTGAATGCGGCTGAGCGCCAGCAGGTGTTTGCCTGCATCGAGGCCAACGGTGGGTTCAGCCGCGGCGGCTCGAACGCAACCCCGGGTCCGCGCCCCACTCCGGGCCCCGGCGGCGCGCCGGACACGGGACGGTTCGGGTCGGCATTCCAGAAGTGCCTGCCCCAGCGGCTGCAGCAGTACGTGGCGCAGGTGGTGGTGCCGGCGCAGACCATCAACCGCATCCTCAACCCGCCGGCCACCGACACCCAGACCAAGACCTACACCGTGGGCGGCGTCAACCACGCCGACCCCAACACCGGGCTGGTCACGGCTACGCAGGTGGTGTCCGGCAGCTGGTTCACGTCCAGCCCCGCCAGCCAGGTGCTGGTCAACAGCGCGTACGCCAGCAGGAATGGCATCAAGGCCGGTCAGACGCTCTCGATCAACGGCACCACCTTCACCGTCGTCGGGCTGGTCAACCCCACGCTCACCGGCAACATCTCCGACATCTACTTCGACCTGGCGACGCTCCAGTCGATGTCGACGAATCCATCGCGGGTCAACGAGATCCTGGTCAAGGTGGCGAGCTCCGACAACGTCGACAGCGTGGCCGCCGCGATCCACAACCATCTGCCCGGTGCGCAGGTGCTCACCGCCAAGTCGCTGGCCAACCAGGTGTCCGGCAGCCTGGCTGACGCGCACACGCTGGCGAGCAGCCTTGGCGTCGCGCTGGCGGTGATCATCCTGCTCGCCGCGTTCCTGCTCGCCGCGCTGCTCACCACCTCGAGCGTGTCCAAGCGCGTGCACGAGATTGGCACGCTGCGCGCCATCGGGTGGCGACGGGCGCGCGTGGTGCGGCAGATCATGGCCGAGACCGTCGGCATCGGGGTGCTCGGGGCGGTCGTCGGCGTGCTCATCGGGTTCGGCGTCGCGGCCGCTGTCAACCACTTCGGCCCGACGCTGACCTCGACCACCACCGGCAACTCCGTTGGTGCCTCCACCGTGGCCAGCATCTTCCACCAAACCAGCACGGTGTCCGCCAACCAGTCCGTGCACCTGCAATCGGTGATCAGCTGGCAAACCGTGTTGCTCGGTATCGCCTTCGCGCTGCTCGGTGGCCTGGTTGCGGGCATGGTGGGGGGCTGGCGTGCGTCGCGCCTGGCGCCCGCCACCGCGTTGCGGCACCTCGGATGAGCGGCGGCATCGCGACGACGACGGAGACGCCGGCGACGCGCGTGCTGTACGAGCTGCGCGCAGTCGAGCGTCGTTACCTCAAGGGAACCGCGGAGGTACGCGCGCTGCGTGAGGTGGACCTCGACATCCAGGCCGGCGAGTTCGTGTCTATCGAGGGGCCGAGCGGCTCCGGCAAGAGCACGCTCCTGCAACTGCTCGGCGCGCTCGATACACCGAGCGCCGGCACCGTGCACTTCGAGGGACAGGACCTGTCCCGGGCCGGCGACCGCGCGCTCACCGACATCCGCAGCCAGAAGATCGGTTTCATCTTCCAGCAGTTCAACCTGATCCCCACGTTGACGGCCATCGACAACGTTGCCATCGCCATCCCGCACAAGCCGATGTCGAAGAGCGAACGGCAGGCGCGGGCGACGGACCTGCTCGGTCGCGTCGGCCTCGCGGCGCGGTTGCACCACCTTCCCTCGCGTCTGTCCGGCGGAGAGCAGCAGCGCGTCGCGATCGCACGCGCACTGGCCAACGCACCGGAGGTCATCGTCGCGGACGAGCCCACCGGCAACCTCGATTCCGAGAGCGCCGCGGAGGTGATGTCACTGCTCGTCGAGCTACGCGCGGAGAGCAACGTGACCATCATCGTGGCGACGCACGACGAGGAGGTGGCGCGACAGGCGAGTCGCCGGGTGCGGATGCGCGACGGGCGAATCACCACCGGCCCCACACCCACTGCGGCCACCGTCTGACCACCGCAGGCGCCGAACCGGGTGGGCTAGGAGCGCACCAGCAAGGCGAAGTTGAGAATCGGCGCAGTGATGCTGAGCCCCGCGGCGACGGCGAGCGCGACCTGGGCGCGGCGGCCATGCAGGCGGCTCAGCACCAACAGGATCATGCCGGTGACGGCGAGCAGCTTCACCGCGTACGCGGCCAATGGGTTGTGGGTGATGAGCACCCGGAACAGCGGGTTGTTCTCGACGTAGGCCTGCCCCGACAGCGCGCGGAAGGTGGTGACCACGTCGGCGAACTGGGCCGCCGCGATGATCGCCACCAGCAACGCGCACACGTGGTTGTGCAGGTTCTCCTTGAGCGTGCGGAGGCTGGGGTCCTCGCGGGTCTCGGGCACCAGCTCGAGGAAGCCGACACCGACCCGACGGCGGCGTGCCAGGGCACGCGGCTCAAGCTCTGTCTCCGTGGCCATCCCGTCCCCTCGCCCCGCTGTTTCCTCTCTCCTGACAAGGATGGGGGGTTTGGACCGACAAACGCAAGCGACGCGCTCGCGGCGGCCCTCGGCTCAGCCGGCGACGGTCCCCGGGCGCTCCTCATCCAGCGCCTGCTCGAGCCGGCGGAGGACGCGGACGGTATCGACCAGCTCGGCCGCGTCGAGCCTGCCGAGGACCCGCTCAAGCCAGCCGCGCCGGCCTCCGATGGCCTCCTTCAGGGCCGCCTCGCCTGCCGGCGTGAGGGAGACGCTGACGATCCGGCGGTCCTCCTCGCTGCGCTCGCGGGCCACCAGGCCACCATCGACCATGCGGTCCACGATCGCGCTCGCCGACGGCGGGGAGATGCCGAGCCGCGAGGCCAGGTGGCTGACGGTGATGGGTGCGCCGTCGCGAAGCACGCCCAGCACATGGAGCTGGGCCGGGCTCTGGCTGCAGGAGTGGAGGTGGGCGAGCATGGCCCGCTGGCGCCGGTCGATCCATGCCTGCACGGCGTCGACCGCTTCGCTCAGCTCCGCCCGCGGTGCACCGACCTGCGGGGTCATGCGATGGCCGCCGCGGGGACGTGTTTGGCCTCTTCCTCGGCTGTGGTGGTTCGTCGCAGCGGCAGTTCCGGCATGGCGAAGGTGACCAGCAGGCCGATCAGCGCCGAGGCGGCGCCCAGCCACATCAGCCCCGCGATCGACGCGGACAGGTCGCCCTGGATGCCGGCGGTGATTTTCGGGATCAGCGGCTGCGCCGACGGAGGCAGCTGAGCACCGATCTGCTGGTTGAGGTTGCCCACGCCGGTGAGGCTGTTGGTGGCCGCGCCGCTGCCCCGCGCGAAGTGGCTGACCACCGCCGCGGGAACGCCGGCGCTGGTGAGGTGGGCAGGCAGCTGGGACGCAAACGTCAGCGCGAAGATCGACCCGGCGATGGCCAGCCCGACTGAGCCGCCGATCTGGCGGAAGAAGGTGAGGTTGCTGGTGGCCACGCCGATGCGCCGCACCGGGACCGCGTTCTGGATGGCGACGGTCGGCACCGCGAAGGTGGGGCCGACGCCGACACCGGCGATGAGCATCCACAACGACAGAGTCCAGTAGCCGGTGCTGACATCGAGTCGCGTCAACAGGAACATGCCGAGCGTGAGCACGGTCATCGAGCCGAGCAGGATCAGCTTGTACTTGCCGGTGCGGCTCACCAGGATGCCGCTGGTGGTGCTGGAGACGATCAATCCCAGCATCAGCGGCCAGGTGCGATACCCGGACGCGGTGGCGGAGAGTCCCTGCACCGCCTGGAAGTAGCGCGGCAGGAAGATGATCGCGCAGAAGAAACCGAAGGCGATGAAGAACGTGGCGACGTTGAGCGTGGTGTAGCTGCGGTTGCGGAACAGGTCGAGCGGGATGATCGGTTCCTTGGCGAAGTGTTCGGCGGCAACGAACCCGGCGGTGAGCAGCCCCGCGGCCACCAGGTAGAAGAGGACGTTCGGCGAAGACCACGCGTACAGCTGTCCGCTCGAATCGGTGAGCCCCTTGTTGGTGAGTCCGAGCAGGAGCGAGATTGCCGCGGCGGTGAACACGGCGATGCCGAGGTAGTCGAGGTCGCGCACGCGGACCCCGCGGGTGTTGCCGGTGTTGGGAAGTTGCGTGGCCATGACCACCAGCGCGGCGATGCCGATCGGCAGGTTGACGTAGAAGATCCAGTGCCAGCTGAGGTTGTCGGTGAGGAAGCCTCCCAGGAACGGACCGAGGATGAAGCTCAGCCCGAACACGGCCCCGAAGAGTCCCTGGTAGCGGCCGCGCTCGGCGGGGCTGAAGAGGTCGCCGATCACCGCCAGCGCGATCGGGAAGATGGCGCCGGCGCCGAGGCCCTGGATGCCGCGGAAGATGATCAGCTCGCCCATCGACTGCGAGAGACCGGACAGGGCTGAGCCGACCAGGAACAGGCTGACGCCGATCAGCAGCAGCGGCCGGCGCCCGTAGACGTCGGAGAGCTTGCCGTAGATGGGGACTGTGACCGTGGACGTCAGCAGGTACACGGTGACGACCCACGTGTAGAGGTTGTTGCCGGCGAGGTCGGTGACGATGCGCGGCAGGGCGGTGCCGACGATGGTCTGGTCGAGGGCGGCCAGGAAGAGGCCGAGCATGATCGCGACCATGATCAGCGCCTTCTGTCGGGGAGCCATGTTGCGCGGGTCAGGCATCGGTGGTGAACCTCGGGTAACAGTTCGTTGGCAAGCTTTGTTAGCTTACCCTAACCTTTAGGCGCGGGTCAAATCAGCCGGCCCACCGGGTCCGAAGACCGCTGGCGAAGCCGCAACGGCACGCCTCATGCTCGTGGGGATGCGCACCCCACGCCCCCGGCTGCCCTCGTGACCCGGCGCGGCTGGCTCCTGTTCGCCGCCATGGGGGTGATCTGGGGAGTGCCCTACCTGCTCATCAAGGTCGCCGTTGCCGACCTGAGCCCCGCCTCGCTGGTGCTGCTGCGGACCGCGACCGGGGCGCTGGTGCTCCTGCCCATCGCGGCAGCCCGCGGCTCGATCGCGCCGCT
>JALZAG010000050.1 GCA_030948445.1 Candidatus Dormiibacterota bacterium | reverse complement strand
GTCGTGGCAGGTCGTGCTCCACGGTCTCCCCGCGTCGCTCCAGGTTGCTGTCGGTGACGTCCTGCTCGGAGTGTTCGTGGCCGCGGCAATCACATTGGCGGTCGTCGAGGATCTCACGGTGGCCGGCGCGGCGATCATGGTTCTCTTTCTGCTGCTCAGCAAACAGGTCATCGAGCAGTACCTGCTCTGGCCGCTGCCGTTCCTGGTGCTGTTGGCTGTTGGTCGCCGGTCCCGGTCGGCGTGGCTGCTCATCGGCGAGCTGACCGCAGCAGGGCTGCTCGTCAATGCGCACTTTCACCCGTTCGGCGTGCAACCGGTGCCCCTCAACGTGGTGCTTGCCATCGGTATGGGGGCGACGGTGGCGCGTCTGCTGGTGTGCGAACGCGCCCGGAAGCACGATGCCCACGCGCAAGGGCAATCGGTGGGGAACGTTCGTGCACAACTCGCGGGCGGAACAGGGCAGTAGTGGAAGCCGCCGCGCAGGACGCTCGCAGGACAAAGCTCATCATCGCCGGGTTGGCCGCTCTGGCGATGGCGCTCGGCTTCTACCAGCTGAGCCGCCCGAACATGCTCTTCGGGGTTACCGAGTACGACGACGGCGCGTATTTCGGCGCCGCCATCCGGCTGGTACACGGCGCACTCCCATACCGCGACTTCGTCATGGTCCAGCCGCCCGGGTTCACGCTGCTCGCCAGCCCGGTGGCGCTGCTCTCACGCGCCACCGGCACTCGTGACGCGCTGGCAATCGCTCGGCTGTTCATGCCGCTGGTGGCAGCGTTGAACGTCGTGCTGGTGGGGATGCTGGTCAAGCATCGCGGCCAGCTGGCCACGCTCGTCGCAGCCGGCCTGATGGCGGTGTTCCCTGCCGAGGTGCATGCCACGCACACGCTCCTCCTCGAACCATCGCTCGACCTGTTCTGTCTGCTCGGTGCCGTGCTGATCTTCGACGGGGAGGGATTCCGCGACAGCACGAGGCGGTTGCTGCTCGGTGGGATCGCGCTCGGATTCGCGGGCACCATCAAGGGCTGGGCGCTGATCCCGGTGGTGGTGCTCATCGTGTTGTGTGTGCCCCGGGGGCGCCGGCGCTTGGCCCGGGTGTTGGGCGGAATCGCCATCGGCTTTGCCGTCCCCACCCTGCCCTTCGCCGCGCTGGCTCCCGGATCGTTCTTCCGGGAGGTCATCGCCACCCAGTTGCGCCGTATTGGCGGTTCGGGACGCGTTTCTGCTGGCAATCGGCTCGGCGACCTCACCGGGTCGTCATCTCTCACCCCCACCGCAGGAGCGAGCCTCGCGCTCGCGATCGTCCTGTTGGTGGCGTTGGCGGGGCTCACCGTGGTCACGCTGGTGTGGCCGCGACGACGTGCCAGCACCTTGGAATGGTTCGCGCTGGGTTCCATGCTCGCGATCGGCATCCTGCTGATGACCCCGGCCGAGTTCTATGACCATTACGCGGCATTCTTCGCGCCGTTCCTGGCCCTCGCCGTGGGCGGCGGCCTCGGGTTGCTGGTGAGGCGGCCGAGGGCTCGGGTCGCGCTCGCCAGCGCAGCGGTCACCATCATCGCGCTCGCCGCAAACCAGGTGCGCGTCGTGAACGGCGAACACGGGACCGATCTCACCCAGACCGTTGCCGCGGTCATCCCCGCCGATGCGTGCGCGTTGTCCGACAGCTCGGCCTACCTGATCACCATCAATCGCTTCGTGTCGACAAACTCCCGCTGCGTCACCGCGGTGGCCGACCCATACGGCACCACGATCTCGTCCGGCGGCCGGACACCGGACGCCGTTGCACTGTGGCAACGCGAGATCGCCAAGACCAACTACCTGGTGCTGTACTCGATGCGCAACGGCCGCATTCCGTTGGTGACCTCGCTGCGCTCGCAGATCTCCCGCGACTTTACGCTCGTGCGCGCGGGCAACCTACTCGTGTACGTGCGTCACGGATCTCCCATCGGCTGATGCGTCAGGCCGCCGCGCGGCGACCCGCTCGTTGGAGTTCTCGGCCGGCGGTACGCAGTGACGGA
>JALZAG010000030.1 GCA_030948445.1 Candidatus Dormiibacterota bacterium | reverse complement strand
GTGAGCACGTCGTCCGCGATGGTGTCGCCGTTGCGCTCGGTGGCCTCCGCAAGCACGGCGACGCGGTCACCGGAGACGAGCGCGGCGCAGGTGCGCGTGCCCAACCGCAGGGTGCCGATCCTCATGCGGCTACGCCTGTGATTCGATCTTGGTCCAGGCCACGTGCAGCACATCAGCGGCGGCGGAGGCGGTCAGCAGAGTGTTGAAGTCGCGGGTTGCCCGAGGAGCGTGCAACCACGCCACGCCGAGCGCGGTCGCGGCCCATTGGTTGAAGCAGAAGGGACAGGTCAGCAACTCGCCGATCGCGTAACGCAAGCCGTCCCCGCGGGGCGCCTCGTTGATCTCGGCGCCGTCACCCTCCTCGACGAACTCCGTGAAGGGCGCCCGCACGACGCCGGACACCTTGTCCTTGGTCACCAGCCGGCTCAGCTTGAACGCGGCAATGGCCAGCAGCGCGCCGTCAGCGAACGTGGGGGGGCGGGTGGCCCGTCGCCGGCGCACACCGGTGAGCACACCGACGGCCGTGGCGGTGGCGTACGTCGTGAGGAGAGCCGCGTACGGTCCCAGCTGGCGCTCGCGCCCGTACCCTGAGACGAGCCCCGAGATCGGCGAGCGGTGGACGCGCGAGCTGGGCCGGATCACCTCCCCAGCCTACGGGTCAGGGACGATCCCGCGCGGCGTCAGCCGGCGCGCGCTGAGCCAGGAGGGCCAGCACCCGAGCGTGCAGGACCCCGTTGCTGGTGACCACGTTGCCGCCGTCGCAGTGGTCGGCGCCGGTGAAATCACTGAAGCTGCCACCGGCCTCGCGCACGATCAACCGTGCGGCGCTGATGTCCCACTGGTTGACGACCGGCTCCACGCCGCAGTCGATGGCACCCTCGGCGACCAGCATGTGCGACCAGAAGTCGCCGAAGCCGCGCACCATTCGGCACGCGTCCGCGAGGCGCGCGAAGCCGTCGGCCCAGCCGTGGCGCGCGAAGTCGCGCACATCGGTGACCGATAGCGTCGCCTGGTCGAGCGTCGCGACCGAGGACACGCACAGCTTGGCGTCAGCGCTCCAGGCGCCTTCCCCGCGACGCGCCCACCAGCGGCGGCCCAACGCCGGCGCCGACACCACCGCGCAGGTCTCCTCGCCGCGGTGCTGCAGCGACAGAAGCGTGGCCCACACCGGCACGCCGCGCGCGAAGTTCTTGGTGCCGTCGATTGGGTCGACGATCCAGCGCCAGTCGGAGTCGCCACTCGACCCCTGCTCCTCGCCGAGCACCGCGTGCGACGGACGCGCTGCGGCGACACTGTCGCGCACCATCTGTTCCACGCGGCGATCGGCGTCGGTGACGGGGGAATCGTCCGGCTTGGTGTCGACGCGCAGGTCCGTGGCGCGGAAGCGCGCCATGGTGATGGCGTCGGCGCGGTCGGCGACCACCAGAGCGAGCTCGAGGTCGTCCTGCCCCTCACTCACCCGCATGGGACTCGACAACGGTGGAGAAGCACGACGTCGCGCCGGTGTGGCAGGCAGGTCCGGCCGGGTGCACGCGCACAAGCACGGCGTCGTCGTCGCAATCCAGGCGCACCTCGACGACGGTCATCCGATTGCCGCTGGTCGCGCCCTTCTCCCAGAGCTCGCCGCGCGAGCGGCTCCAGAACCACACCTGGCCCGTCTGCACGGTGCGCTCCCACGCCATGTCATTCATGTGCGCAAGCATCAGCACAGCCCCGGTGTCGGCGTCCTGGACAACCGCAGGCACCAGCCCGTCGGGCCCGAAACGCGGTCGCGCACTCACAGGCGAACCTCGACACCGGCATCGGCGAGGTAGCGCTTGGTGGCCGGCACCGGGTGGGAGTCGAAATGAAAGATCGTCGCCGCCAGCGCCGCGTCGGCGCCCCCCTCGGTGAGCACCGCACGGAGGTGCTCCGGTTCGCCAGCCCCCCCACTGGCGATCAACGGAACTGGCACCGACCCGGCCACCGCGGCGGTCAGGTCGAGGTCGTAGCCGCTGCCCGTCCCGTCCTTGTCCATGCTGGTGAGCAGGATCTCACCGGCGCCGCGCTCAGCCGCCTCGCGGGCCCACTGCACCGCGTCGCGGCCGGTGTCGCGCCGGCCGCCATGGGAGAAGACGCGCCAGCCGCCCCCGCTGCGGCGCGCGTCGATCGCCACCACCACGCACTGTTCGCCGAAACGGTCGGCTGCGTCACTGATGAGCTCGCCAGACGAGAGGGCGGCGGTGTTGAGGGACACCTTGTCGGCGCCGGCGCGGAGCAGCCTGTCGATGTCCCCGAGGGTGCGCACCCCGCCGCCGACGGTGAGCGGGATGAACACGGAGTCGGCGGTCGCGCGCACCGCATCGAGGAGGATGTCGCGGCTGTCGCTCGACGCGGTGATGTCGAGGAAGACGAGCTCGTCGGCGCGGTCGGCGTCGTAACGGGCGGCGAGCTCCGCGGGGTCACCGGCATCACGCAGCTCGACGAAGTTGACGCCCTTGACCACGCGGCCGCGATCAACGTCCAGGCAGGGGATGATGCGCTTGGCCAGCGTCACAACCTCACTCTCCCGGCGAAGCGATCGAGCGCAGCGCGCAGGTCGAACAGCCCCTCGTGGAGCGCCCGCCCGACGATGGCGCCGGCCGCGCCGGCAGCCGCGCATGCGGCGACGTCGTCCAGTGTGGTGACGCCGCCGCTGGCGAACACGTCACCGTCGAAGCGCGCGCACACTTCCCGCAGTGACTCGAGCGCCGGCCCCCCGAGGGTGCCGTCGCGCTCGATGGCCGTGTGCACCACAGCGGCGAGTGGCCATGTGCGCCAGCGCTCGAGGTGCATCAGCGCCTCGCCGCCGTCCTCGGTCCATCCCTGCGCCCGGGCGGCGCCGTCCCTGACATCGAGGCCAGCGAGGACACGGTGGGGGAGGGCGGTGCACAGAGCCTCGGCGGCGCGGGGGTCGCTGACGGCTAGGCTCCCGATGACGACGTACGCCGCGCCGAGGTCGATCCACCGTTGCGCGGTCTCGCGGTCGCGCACCCCGCCGCCCACCTGGGCGTCTACCCCGCGTGCGGCGAGCGCAGACACCGCGGCGCGAAGCTGGCTCGTTGATGCTTCGTCCGGCCGGCCGCGGGCCGCGTCGAGGTCCACCAGGTGGACGCGGCGCGCGCCCACCTCAGCGAACACCTCGACGGTGGCCACCGCGTCACCCTCGAAGATTGTCTCGTGCGCGTAGTCGCCGCGGAGCAGACGAACCACGCGTCCAGCGCGTACGTCGACCGACGGGATGACCAGCACGCGCGATCAGGCGAGCGCGGGTGCCGCGCACAGCGCGGCGAAGTTGGCGTACACGCGCAGGCCGGCGGCGCCACTCTTCTCCGGGTGGAACTGGGTGCCGAGAATCGGGCCATGCTCGACGGCGGCGACCAGCGTGCCGCCGTGGTCAGTGGTTGCGACCACGTCGGTGGGGTCCCCGGGGGTCACCGTGTACGAGTGCACGAAGTAGACGAACTCGCCGTCGGCGACGCCGTCGAGCAGCTTCGACCCGCGGGGGAGCGCCAGTCGGTTCCAGCCCATGTGGGGCACCTTGCCCCGGCTTGAGTCGATGCGGCGCACTCGCCCCGGCAGCAGGCCGAGGCCGCTCCCGCCCGCGCCCTCGTCACTCTCATCGAAGAGCAGCTGAAATCCGAGGCAGACACCAAGGATCGGGCGCCGATCGCGTGCCATCTCGGTGATCATCGAGTCGAGACCCCGGTCGCGCAGCGTGTCGGCCGCCACCGCGAACGCGCCCACCCCGGGCAGGACCAGCCCGTCGCATCCCGCGAGCTGTGCAGGGTCTGCGCTGATGAGTGGCTGCGCGCCTGCCGCGTCAAGGGCACGTTCCACACTGCGCAGGTTGCCGACACCGTAGTCGCACACCCCGATGCGCGCGCTCACAGGGTCCCCTTGGTGGAGGGGATGTCGCCGCCGATCACCGTCAGCGCCTGCCGTGTGGCCAGGCCGAGCGCCTTGAACGCGGCCTCAGCGATGTGGTGCAGGTTGTCGCCGCGGATCAGGTCGAGGTGGAGGCTGATTCCCGCGTTCTGTGCGTATCCGCGGACGAATTCGTGGAGCACGCTGACGTCGAAGTCGTTTATGCGCCCGTGCAAGGCTTCGAGTTCGTAGACGACGTGGGGGCGCTTGCCGTAGTCGAGCGCGCAGCGCACCAGCGCCTCATCGAGTGGCGCATAGGCATGGCCAAAGCGGGCGATACCGGTGCGGTCGCCGAGCGCCTCGGCCACGCAGCTGCCCAACACCAGCCCGGTGTCCTCGACGAGGTGGTGCGAGTCGACATCGACGTCCCCGTGACCGGTCAGCTCGACGTCCATCCCGCTGTACTTCACAAACGACTCGATCATGTGGCGGAAGAAGGGCAGGGGGAGCTCGATGCCTGCCCGGCCCGACCCGTCGACAGCAACCGCGCATTGGATGCGCGTCTCCTTGGTCTCGCGCACCGTCTGCGCGCGGCGCTCGGTCATGATGCGCGCCGCTCCATGCGCAGCCGGATCGCCTCCCGGTGCCCGTGCAGGCCCTCCGCAGCGGCGAGCTCGCACGCCGTCGGGGCAAGCTTGTCGAACTCCTCTGCGGTGAGGTCCACCACCGACGGCCACCGGACGAAATCCATCACCGAGAGCGGCCCGCGGTACCGAGCCGCGCCCTGGGTCGGCAGGGTGTGGTTGGGGCCGGCGATGTAGTCACCCATCGAGACGGGCGAGAGGTCGCCGCAGAAGATCGCGCCGGCACCGCGCACGCGGTCGCGCAGCGCTTCGGCGGCGACCCCCTGCAGAGAGAGATGCTCGGGCGCGAATGAGGTCACCATCGGCAGCGCGTCCTCCAGAGACCCGACGGTGACCACGGCCCCGTGGCGCCCGGCGGAGTCGGCGATGATCCCGGCTCTCGCCGCGGCTGGCGCAGCGCGCTCGAAGCTCGCGCGGACCGCGTCGGCGAGCACCGCGGAGTCGGTGATGCAGACCGCCCAGGCAAGGGGGTCATGCTCGAGCTGGGACACGAGGTCCGACGCGATGTGGTCGGGATCAGCCTCAGCGGAGGCGAGCACCATGATCTCGCTCGGACCGGCGAGCTGATCGATGTCGACGGCGCCGAACACCTCGCGCTTGGCAAGCGTCACGAACAGGTTGCCCGGTCCCACCACCTTGTCGACGGCCGCGATGGTCTGAGTGCCGTATGCGAGGGCGGCGATCGCCTGCGCGCCGCCAATGGCGTGCACCTCCTCGACGCCGAGCAGGTGCGCGGCCGCGGCCACCAACGGGTGGACCTGGCCGTCCGGGCTCGCGGGGCTGGTCACAGCGATCGACTCGACGCCGGCCACCTGCGCTGGGATGGCACTCATGAGCACGGTGCTCGGGTACGCGGCGCGACCGCCCGGCACATAGCAGCCGACGCGACGGAGAGGCTCAGGGCGCAGGCAGAGTCGTGCGTCGCCGCGGGGCCGTGTGTCCGCCTGCAGCTCATGGAAGCCACGCAGCCGGTCGGCGGCGGTGACCAGCGCATCGCGCAGCCGCGGGTCGAGCTCCTCCCAGCAACGTGCCATCCAGCCGGGGTCGACGCGCGAGCGTTCGACGCGTGCCCCGTCCAGCCTTTCCGTCCACTCGGAGACGGCCGGGTCGCCACGCTGGCGGACGTCGGCAACGATCTCGCGCACAGCGTCGACTGGAGCGATGGTGCGACCAAAGAGACCACGCAGGCGTTCGGCCGTCGCCGCATCCGGCTCGGGGATGCTGAAGCGGCGCTCCGCGCCACCCGCGTGCGCCTGCCACTCCTGCTCGGTCAACATCCGGATCGCGATCACGCCGGCGCCCCTTCGACCGTCCGGCGCAACGTGCTGGCGAGGTCGGTGATCGCGGCACTTCGTGTCTTCATTGACGCCACGTTGACCACCAG
The DNA here is from genome assembly GCA_030948445.1 of Candidatus Dormiibacterota bacterium. The sequence continues at coordinate 1,419 of JALZAG010000030.1, read as the reverse complement.
GCGCGCTGTCGAGGTGTCGATGGTGGCCACCTCGCACAGGCGGTTGGCGCGCAGCGTCGCACCAGTCGCGACCAGGTCGACGATGCCGTCGGACAGGCCGGCCGATGGAGCGAGTTCCACGGAGCCGTGCAGCCGGATCAGTTCAGCGCCGTCGCCGCGTCCGGCGAAGAAGCGGCGCGCGGCCTGCGGGTACTTGGTGGCCACGCGCAGCGCCACCGGCCAGTTGCCCTCGGCCAGCGCTGAACCGTGCGGCGCGGCCAGCACCAACCGGCAGACGCCGAAACGAAGGTCGGCGATCTCGTAGAGCTCGCGGCGTGATTCCCAGAGCACGTCCTTGCCCACGATGCCGCAGTCGCAAGCACCCATCTCGACATACACCGGGACGTCGGTGGGCCGGACGGTGATCACCTCGTGGCGACCGACGTCGAGCTGGAGGCGGCGTTCGAACGATTCGGGTCTGAGCTCGGGGGCGACGCCCGAGTCGCGCAGCAGGGCACACGCATCTTCGAGCAGAGCCCCGGTCGGCACCGCGATGCGCAGGCCGGCGCCGTCGCGGCGCGCGGTGACCTCGCGGCGGCGGGCGATCGCGTCATGGCAGCGATCCGCGTGGACCACAAAACCGGTGGCCGGCTGGCTCAGCCCGAAGCGGCCGAGGAGCGAGTCGTAGCGTCCGCCCGCGCCCAGCGGAAAACCCACGTCGCCGCTGAACAGCTCGAAGGTCGGGCCGGTGTAGTAGTTCCAGTCGCGGACTGCACCGAGGTCGAGGTGCACGCGGTCGTCGAGCCGGCGCTCGCGGAGCAGTTCCCACAGCCGGGCTAGCTCGTCCAACGCGCGCAGCGGGCGTTCGGCCTCCAGGCCTTCCCGTGCCCGGTCGAGCAGTTCGCGCCCACCGCGCAATGCGGGGAAACGGAGCAACAGCGCGTGCTCGGCCGCGCCCAGCGAGGTGCCCGCCAGCGCTGCCTCGACGGCCACGAGGTCACGGGCGGCAAGGGCCGCCCCGATCTCGGAGCGGCTGTTGGCGTCGACGCCAGCCCCGGCGAGCAGGGAGGGGAGGAACGCCGCGTGTCCGATGTCGACCTGGATGTCTGGCACACCCGCGGCGTCGACTGCCGCGATCGCCAGCGCGACGCACTCGGCGTCGGCGCGGAGGTCCGGGTCACCGACGAGCTCGCACCCCGCCTGCATCGCCTCGCGGCGACGGCCACCGAGCAGGGTTCGGTTGCGCACCACCGGCCCCGCGTAGCAGAGGCGCATCGGGAAGGGCCCACGGCGCAACTCGGTCGCCACCGTCCTGGCCACGCTGACGGTGCGCTCGCCGACCAGCGCGAGCATGCTCCCGTCGGCGTCCATGAACCGGAAGAGCTCGTCGCCGGCGTCCCGTCCGAGGCCGCGCTCGATGGTGCCTGCGTACTCCACGGT
>JALZAG010000253.1 GCA_030948445.1 Candidatus Dormiibacterota bacterium | reverse complement strand
TCTCCTCGGCAACGAAGTCGTCGACTCCCCACGACGCGAAGAGCGCGATCAGGTAGCTGTGGACGCGCTCCCAGTGCTCCTCCATCTCATGCAGCGCATTGATCTCCTGCGCGTACAGGTTGGTGGCCACCTTGGTGGGGTGATCGCCGAGCTCCATGTCGAATGAGTCACCCAGCGAGTGCGCGGCATCGGTGGAGATGATCAGCGTGCGGTGACCGAGCTGGGCGCACTTGACCGCGGTGGCGGCGGCGACAGTCGTCTTACCCACCCCACCCTTGCCGGTGTAGAGAATCACCCGCACCGGCTACTTCACCACGTTGCTGACAACAATGTCCGCAACGATGATCAGTGCGATCATCAGGGCAGCGATGAAGGCGACACGGCGCAGGTCCGCCGGCACGTAGGGGACGCGGTCAAAGGGGATGGCGGCATCGTCGCTCTCCAGCGGCTGGATGTAGCCCGACGCCTGTCCGCGCACCGGCCTGAGGCGCCCAATCGGAGCCGCCACCGCCGACACCCGCTCGACCCTGCGCCGGGCGGGATCCGTGCTCGCCGCCTCGACGGTCACCGCGGCCGACGGCGACGCCAGCGGCTGCAGGTCCTCGGCCTCGACGGCGACCCCGGATGGCGCGGTGGCGGTCGGCGGAGCCACAGACGGCCCCACGCGCCGCTCCACGGCGCGCTGCTTCTGCTTGCGGGTCTTCTTGGCCATGAGCGCGCCCAACAGTATCGGATACGACTTGATGCGGCTCCCGATATGCGGAGGAGGGGTCCAGAGGACATCTCCTTGCGCTGCAAACAGGCTTCGGCGCCAGTGGCGGTCGAGTCGAACGCCATTCGCGTCCGTCTCAACCTCGGGCGCCTGCAGAACTTGCGCTGCGGAGACGTCCTCTGGACCCCTCCAACCCTTGCCAGGACCCCCGCATGATGTGGTAGTCTCCCCGCGGAACCACTAGATGTGGGGGGCACCCTCCATCCGGGACCATGGGCAGCAGGCGCCGGGAACCCACACCACCTCCGGCTTCACGTCTTTGCTGAGGCCGACCTCATCCGGCGCTTTCCCCGCGCGGCGGCTTCGCCGCGCGGGGGGCCCCTTTGTCTTTACAGAGGGGCGAAGCGCCCCTCTCGGCCGCCCGGCATAGCCGGACGACCTCACTCCCCACTCGGGGCGACTCCGCGCCGGCTTGCCATGCGGCTCGCGGGCTCCTATCAAGAAACTCCTCAGCGCAGGCGAATTTACTTCGCCGGAGCTGAGACCGCTGAGCTGGGGGGTGCCCGAGGGGGGAACGCAGTTCCCCCTTCGCCATCAAACGTTAAAGCGGAAGTGGACGACGTCGCCATCGCGGACCACGTAGTCCTTTCCCTCCAGGCGTTGCTTGCCCTGCTCGCGGAGCGCGTTGTACGAGCCGGTCGCCAACAGGTCCTCGGCGTCGCTGACCTCGGCCCGGATGAAACCCTTGGCGAAGTCGGTGTGGATGGTGCCGGCAGCGTCGAGCGCGGTCAGTCCGCGCCGCAGCTGCCAGGCGCGCACCTCCTTCTCCCCCGCGGTGAAGAAGGTCACCAGGTCGAGCAGGCCGTAGGCGTGGCGGGCCAGCAGGTCCAGGCCCGGTTCCGCGATGCCGAGGTCGGCGAGGAATGCGCCGCGGTCGGCCGGCTCGAGCTCGGCCAGCTCGGACTCGATGCGCGCGGAGATGATCACGATGTCGGCGCCACTCTGCGCCGCGCGGGCACGGATGGCCGCGGCCGGCTCGCCGACGGACGCCCCCTCGGCGACATTGACCACCACCACGATGGGGTTGGCGGTGAGCAGCCAGAGGTCGTGCAGCGTCTCGTGGTCGCCGACGCCCAGCTCCATGGTGCGCACCGGGGCGCCACTGTCGAGATGGTCGCGAACCTTGCGCAGGACCTCGACGGACTCGGTGGCCTTCTCCTTCTGGAGGCGCACCGTCTTCTCCACCTTGTCGAGCCGCTTGGTGACCGTCTCCAGGTCGGCGAGTTGGAGTTCGAGCTCGACGACGTCGATGTCGCGGACGGGGTCGACGCTGCCCTCGACGTGGGTGATGTCGGAGTCCTCGAAGTCGCGCACCACCAGCGCTATCGCGTCGCACTCGCGGATGTGCCCGAGAAACT
>JALZAG010000247.1 GCA_030948445.1 Candidatus Dormiibacterota bacterium | reverse complement strand
CCTCGAACGCCTTGGCGACATTGACGGCCTCCTGGCCGGTCATCGCGTCGACGACGAGCAGGGTGTCGTGGACGGTCACGCGGCGTCGGATCTCTTTGAGCTCGTCGAGCATCGGCTGGTCGATCTGGAGGCGCCCGGCGGTGTCGAGGATGACCACGTCACAGTTGAGTCGCTTGGCCTCGTCGACCCCGCGCTTGCAGAGCTCGGGTGGCCTGGCCTTGCCGTCCGGCATCGCCACGGGGATCTGGTTGTCCTTGCCGAGACGCTCCAGCTGCTGCGCGGCTGCGGGGCGGTAGGTGTCGGCTGCAACCATCAGCGGGCGGTGGCCCTCCTTGCGGATCGCCAGGGCCAGCTTGGCGGCGGTCGTGGTCTTGCCGCTCCCCTGCAGGCCGAGCAGCATCACCACGGTTGGCGGCTGCGACTGGTAGCTGAGCTTGCGCTGTTCGCCGCCCAGCAGTGCGGTGAGCTCTTCGTTGACGATCGAGACGATCGTCTGTCCCGGGGTCAGTGACTCGAGCACCTCGGTCTGCACCGCTCGCTCGCGGATGCGCTCGACAAAAGCCCGCGCCACCTTGAAGTTGACGTCGGCCTCAAGCAGGGCCAGTCGCACCTCGCGCAGTCCGGCCTCGACGTCGTCCTTGCTGAGCTTGCCCTTGCCCGAGAACCGCTTGAAGACGTCACCGAGGCGATCCGCCAGGGAGTCGAACATCAGCTGCCTCTGGCCTCGAGCGCCCGCAGCTGAGCGCGCAGACCGGCCTCGACGGTGTCGCGTCGCGTCAGCTCTGCCGCCAGCCCGAGGCGCCGTTCGAGATGCTCGAGCTGAGCCACCGCTCGCCGCACCAGGTCGTGGGCGCCGCTACGACTGCAGCGTAGGTGCTCGGCCAGCTCGGTGATCGACCAATCCTCATCGAGGTGCAGGCGACAGGCCTCACGCTGATGGTCGGTGAGCACCCCGCCATAGACGTCGAACAGGCGCTGACGGACGGCGTGGTCGGGCACCGCAACCGTGGGCATGCTAGTACGTGTCAAGGGCAAAGCCTTGACATCCTACCAGAGGCCCCGAACTGGGCGGGCGCTACGCCTCGGCCGGCACGTCGAGCACGCCGGCGAAGAGAGCGTCGAGATATGCCTGCGGATCAAAGACGTTGAGGTCGTCGATACCCTCGCCCATCCCGACGAGCTTGACCGGGACGTCGAGCTCGGCTTCGATGGCCAGCACGGTGCCGCCTCGCGAGGTGCCGTCGAGCTTGGTCAGCACGATGCCGGTGAGGTTCATGGCCTCGTGGAAGGCGCGGGCCTGGGCCACCGCGTTCATCCCCGTCGGTGCCTCGATCACGAGCAGGGTTTCATGCGGGGCCTCGGGGATGGCGCGCTGGATCACGCGCCGTACCTTCTCGAGCTCGGCCATGAGGTTGCTCTTGGTGTGCAGGCGGCCAGCGGTGTCCACCAGGACGACGTCGACGCGCCGGGCCAGCGCGGCCTGGATGGCGTCGTACACCACCGCGCCCGGGTCCGCGCCCGGCTGGTGGGCCACCACTGCGGTGCCGCTGCGGTCGGCCCACACCCGCATCTGCTCGATCGCCGCCGCACGGAAGGTGTCAGCGGCCGCCACCAACGCGGTAAGGCCCTCGTTGCGCAGACGGTGCGCAAACTTGCCGAGCGTGGTGGTCTTGCCGCTTCCGTTCACACCCACCACCACCACTACGCTGGGCCTGGCCCCGAGGTGCAGCGTGCGGTCGCGCGCGGTCAGCAGGGTGAGCATCTCCGCCTTGAGAGCGTTCAACGCCTCCTCGGCGGTTCCCAGGCGCTCCAGCCGCACCCTCTCACGCAGGGATGCAACCAACTGCTCAGCCACACCCATCCCCGCGTCGGCGCCGATGAGGATCTCGAGGAGGTCGTCGTAGAAGGCGTCATCGAGGTCGCGGCGGAGCAGCACGGCGTCGCGCACCTGCTCGCTGAAGGCCAGCGACGCACGATCCATGCGCCGCGACATGCGTCGCCACCACGCCTCGCGGTGGGCGCGGGACACCACCTCCTCAGCCATCGGGGAGGCGGCTCAGACCGCAGCGCGGATGGTGGACTGGCGCAGCCCGACGACGTGGCCCTCGGGGATGGTCTCGCCTGACTCGGCGTCGAACCGCACGCTCAGCACCGAGCTCACGCCGTCACCGTCGCTGGTCACGCCGTGCAAGGCGTCGGCGGCGGCCATGGTGATGTGGTTGTGGGTGACGACAATGAACTGCTGAGTGGCCGCGAGCCGCTTCAGCAAACGTGTGAATCGGAGCACGTTGCTGTCGTCCAGCGGCGCGTCGACCTCGTCGAACACGTAGAACGGCGACGGGTTGACCTGTTGCAGCGCCAGGATGACGGCCAGCGCGGTGAGCGCGCGCTCGCCGCCGCTGAACAGACTCAGTGGCTGGAGCCGCTTGCCCGGAGGCTGCGCGAGGATCTCTACGCCCGCTCGCGCACTCGAGTTCTTGCCGGTGTCGGCAGCAACATGGGCGTCCGGCTCCTCGCGACGCAGGGTGGCGCGGCCGCCCGGGAAGAGCTCGGCGAAGAGATCGTGGAAGTGCACGGAGACAGCGCCGAACACGGCCTCGAAGCGGCTGTCGATGGCGGTGGAGAGCCGCGCCGCCATCACCCGGATGTCGGTGCACGCGTTGCCGAGGTCGTCGCGCCCGGCACGGAGCACGGCGACCCGCACAGCCAGGCGTTCGTGCTGTTCAGGCGCGAGCGCGTTCACCGGTCCGAGAGCCGCCACCCGGCGCTCGAGACGGACGATCTCGCGCTCGGCTCGGTCGGCATCACCAGCCTGCGGTTCGGGACCCTCGTCCTCCTCATCGTCGCGCACCGCCTCAGCCAGCTCAGCCACGCGCTCGGTCGCAGCAGCCACCTCGAGGACCGCGGCCCCGCGCTCGTCATCGGCGCGGGCCAGCACCACGGCTACCTCGCTCCGCTCTGCGTCGAGCGCCGCCACCGCCTGCTCACTGTGGGCCAGCTCGGGCGCGGCGGTCGACAGGCGTTCGAGCGCCAGGGCAACCGCCTCGCTGCTGCGTTGGACCACCGCCCGCGCCGCCCGACCGTGGGCCAGCGCTGCGAGGACAGCGAGCTCGGCGACCAGGACCCTCAGCTCGGCGGCCTGACGCCGCGAGACGGTGACCTCCACGGCGGCGCTGGTGTCGTCGATGCGCCGCAGGCGATCCGTCACCGCGGCTGCCGCGCGGGCGGCCTCGACGTCGAGCTCACGCATCGTGCTGGCCACCTCGGCCGCCGCGGTCTGCGCCGCACCGGCCTGGCCGCGCGCCTGCTCCGCGTGGGCCCGCGCCGCGGCGAGGCGTGCGCCTGCATGTTTCAGGCGCTCCGCCGCGGTGGCGTCGACTCCGGCAAGGGAGTCGCGCTCGGCTTCGCGGGCGGCGAGCTCAGTACGAGCCTCGTCGAGACGCCGCTGCTCACCGGCAAGTGCCTGGATGGCCGCGGCCACGCTGGCGCTCGTCTCCACCGCCTCGATACGGGCCGCCTGGGCCCGCTCAGCCTCGCGTCGATGGGCACTCTCCGCCGCGGCCAGGTCGGCGGCAGCAACCGATCGCGCCCTCTCAGCGAGGCGCTCGGCAGCCATCGCCCGGTCGGCGGCAGCAGCGGCTTCACGTTCGTCGGCGGCGAGCTCGAGCGTGCGGCCGGGCCGGCCACCCCCGCGCACCCCGGCGGTGCTGACCACGGTGCCGTCGGCAAGGATTGCCCTGCCGCCCACGGTTGCGATCGCGCGACGCGCTGCCTCGCGGTCGGCCACCAGCCAACACCCGGCCAGGCAATCCGCCAGCGCGCCCTCGGCGCCTGGCTCCACGCGCACGCACGACGAGGCGGCCCGAGCGCCTTGGGGAGCGTCGGGCGGCTCCCCCGCCGGCCGACCGGCAGTCAGCACCTCCTCGCGTGCGGAGGCGGCATCAAGCGCCGCGGTGGCCGCGTCGAGGTCGGTCACGATCCAAGCTCCGAGATGGGCCTCGAGAGCTGCCTCGACGGCCGCGCCGTCGGCCGGGTCGATCACCGTGAAGCAGTCAACCAGCCGCCTGCCCTCGAGGTCTCCCGCGGCCACGGCCGCGGCGATGGCACCGCGGCCGCCAAGCGCGCCGTCGACCTGACCGCGGAGCACGGACGCCCGCGCCAGGGCGGCACGGGCGGACTGCCGGACCTCGTCGAGGGCGACCTGCCCCTCCTCGATCGCCCTCCGCGCCGACGTCAGGGCGGCGTCGCGCTCATGGGCTGCGGCGTCTGCATGCGCCACTGCCTGGGCGGCTCGGTCGCGCCCGGCGGCAGCCTCGTCCACCGATTGCTGGAGCTCACCCACCTGGGCCGTCGCGGCGTCGACGCGGTCGCGCAGAGACGCGGCCGCATCGCCAAACAGGCGGAGTTGTGCAGCGTTCCGCCGAACCTCGGCGTCAGCGTCGGCGTGCGCCTCGTCAGCGACGCGGAGCGCCGCCTCTGCGGCGGCCAGCGCCGCCTCGGCGGCTCGGTGGGCCTCGTCAGCGACGAGGCGCTGGCGCTCGGCCACCTCCCGCCGATGAGCCAGCTCCGTCGCCCGACGCTCGGCCGCGCCCTCATCGTTCAGCAGCCCCGCCAGTTCAGCCGAAGCGGCAGCCTCCTCTCCCACCGCCGTGCGGAGCTCCCCAGCGGCGGCCGCCCGAGCCAGGACACCGGCACGGGCCCGGTCGACACTGCGTTGCTGGTCGCCGGTGGCGCGCTCGGCGTGCAGGCGCGCTGCCTCGAGGTCTCGCGCTGCCCCGCTCTGGACAGCTCGCTGCTCCTCGAGGCGGGCGCGATGCCCTGCCAGGCGAGTTGCGAACGCCGCCTCGGCGGTGGCCGCCGCCTCAAGCCGCTGCCCAGCCGCGTCGAGGCGCCGCTGCGCCTGGCGAAGTTGGGCGCGCGCGGCCCGCCACGCCTCGCGCGCCAGGGATCCACGCAGCTGGCTCAGCCGATCGCTGAGCTCCCGCTGTTCGCGGGCGAGCTCGGCCTGGGCCGCGAGCTCAGTAAGCCTCGGCTCCGTCTCAGCGAGCAGGTCCTCAAACCGTCGAAGGGTGATCTCGGCCTGAGCCACTCGTCCCAGCGCGTCCTCGCACCCGGCGCGCAGAGAGCGGACCCCGGCGGCCTGCTCGACGAGGGCGCGGCGTTGGGCGGGGCTGGCCTCGATGATGGCATCGATATCGTTCTGGGCAACCACCGCGTAGCCGCTCTGCGTCAGCCCGGTGGTGCCAAGCACCCGTTCGATGTCGCGCAGCCGGACGCGGTCGCCGTTGAGGCGGAACTCGCTGTCGCCGTGACGCACCACCCGTCGGCTGACCGACACTTCGAGGTCGTCGACCGGGAGGCGACCCTCCTCGTTGTCGAGGATCAGCTCGACCTCGGCAAAGCCCATGCGGGCACGCCCGTTGCCGCCCGAGTAGATGACCTCATCCATCCGCGCGCCGCGCAGTTCGCGGGCGTTGGTCTCACCGAGCGCCCATCGGATAGCGTCGACGAGGTTGCTCTTACCACTGCCGTTGGGCCCCACGATGGCCGTGATCCCAGGCTCGAGCCCAACCTCGCTGCGTCGAGCGAACGTCTTGAACCCGGAGATGACGACGCGGCGCAGTCTCACCCGGCCGATTCTCCGGGCCAGGAGGGTCGATCGTCAACATGTGGTGGTCGCGTGATCAAGTGACCACAATATCGTCCGTTCACGTGGGTGGCGCTCCCGTCCCCGAGCCACGGCCGCGTCCACCGCGATGGCCGCGGCGAGTGCGTTTACGGGGTTGCGGCGCGGGTGGTGCGGGCAGAGGCTCCGGCTCGGGCTCCTCGCGCCGGCCGCCGACGATGCCCTCGGCCGCCGCTCGCAGGGTGGCGAGCAGCCCGCGCCGGCGGCCCTGAGC
>JALZAG010000189.1 GCA_030948445.1 Candidatus Dormiibacterota bacterium | reverse complement strand
AAAAAAGAAGGGCCCCCTCCTGAGGAGGGGACCCTTTGTGGTTCTGGGTTCTGGTCTTGTGCCCTACGTGCGCACGCGCCCTGTCCCGAACCTCGAGGTCCCGCTCCCAATCAGGAGCAGGCCGAGGAGTACAAGGACGAGCGAAATCGACTTGGTCACTAGGGTCGGTAGCCTACGGGACGATCGGACGAGGCGTCAAGCTCGAAGCTGTTACGGGTCGGTTGACAGCCCGAACGGCGTCGCTCAGCGATTCTTGCCAGCTTCGGCCGGAACCGCGGGCACCGGTGAGGTGAGCGCGCCAAACGACGCGGAGCCCACCATGGCTGCGTACTTGGCGAGAGCGCCGTAGGGGTACCGCGGCGGAGGCGACGTCCAGCCCTCCAGCCGCGCCGCCAGCTCCGCGCCGCTCAGCTCGACGTCGATCCGGCGCGCCTCCACGTCGATGCTGATGACGTCACCGTCACGCAGTGCGGCGAGCGGGCCGCCCAGTGCAGCCTCCGGTGTGACGTGGGCGATCATGAACCCGTGGGTGGCGCCTGAGAAGCGGCCGTCGGTGATCAGCACCACCGAGTCGCCGAGCCCGGCCCCGACGATCGCGCCGGTCACCGACAGCATCTCGCGCATCCCGGGACCTCCCACCGGGCCCTCGTAGCGGATCACCACCACGTCGCCGGCGCGGATCGTCCTCGCCTGGACCGCCGCGAAACACGCGTCCTCACCGTCGAAGACGCGGGCGGGACCACGGTGCTGGGTGCGCTCGTGACCGGCGAGCTTGACCACGCAGCCACCAGGGGCGAGCTGCCCATGAAGGATGGCGATGCCTCCCCGGCTCTTCAGAGGGGCACTGCTCGCCCGGATCACCTCCTGGCCGTCGGTCTCGCTCGCCGCCGCCGCGATCTCGCCGATGGTACGTCCGTCCACCGTGGCGCAGCCGTCGTGGAGCAGGCCGAGCTGCTGCAGGCGCTGTCCCAGCAGCGCCAGGCCCCCGGCGGCATGGACGTCGGCGGCCACGAACCGGCCGCCCGGCTTGATGTCGACGAGCACCGGGGTGGCCGCGCAGATGCGATCGAAGTCGGCGAGGTCGAGTGCCACGCCGGCCTCGGCGGCGATGGCGAGCAGGTGCAGGACGGCGTTGGTCGAGCCGCCGCTCGCCGCCACGCAGGCGATCGCGTTCTCGAAGGCGTCGCGGGTGGCGATGCTGCGCGGGCGGACGTCATCGCTGACCAGGCGGGTGGCCAGTGCGCCTGCCTGCGTCGCGGCTGCGGCCTTGTCCGGGTGGGTGGCGGGGAGGTCATTGACCCCGGCGGGGCTGAGCCCGAGGAACTCCATCGCCGTGCTCATCGTGTTGGCGGTGAACTGACCGCCGCACGCGCCTGCGCCCGGGCACGCCGACGCCTCCACCGCCGCGAGCTCGGCGTCGTCGATGGTGCCGGCGGCGTGCGCGCCGACGGCCTCGAACACTTCCTGCAGGGTGATGTCGCGGCCGTGCAGCCGACCGGCTGCGATGGTGCCGCTGTAGACGATGAGCCCGGGGATGTCGAGCCGGCACAGCGCCATCGCGGCGGCCGGGATGGTCTTGTCACAGCCGACGATCAGCACCAGTCCGTCGAATGAATGACCGCGCGCCACCAGCTCGATGGAGTCGGCGATCACCTCGCGTGACACCAGCGACGCGCGCATCCCCTCAGTCCCCATCGACACCCCGTCACTGACGGCGATGGTGTTGAACTCCATCGGCAGCGCACCGGCCTCGCGAATCCCAGCCTTGACGTGCTCGGCGAGCGCGCGGTGGTTGTAGTTGCACGGCATCGTCTCGATCCACGCGTGGCCCACGCCGATGATCGGCCTGCTCAGGTCGTCGGCGCTGAAGCCGATGGCACGCAGCATGGCGCGCGCAGGCGCGCGGTCCGGTCCCTCGGTCATGGCGCCGCTGTGCCGCTTGCCGCGCCGCGTGGTGCTGGCGTCCATCTGCGTCGCGAGTGTAGCCAAGGCTCCGAGCTTGCCGGTGGCGCGGGGAACTGTTAGGGTCCGGCCATGCGATTCAGTGCGCGTTTCTATTTTGATCGGCCAGCCACGCGGCTGCCGAGGGCTTCTCGAGCCTAACGCGCAGTCGTTCCCGAGGCTGGCTTCATCAATGATGGGTCAGTCCCCGGAGAGTCCCGCGGAGTGACCCTCACTTCACGGAGGACTGCACAGTGGTGATCGACTCACTGCTCCCCAGTGCGACACGCAGCGCGCGTGCGCACCCCGTCGCCATCGGCACGGTGCTCATCGGTGGCCCGACCGTCCCTGTCATCAGCGGTCCCTGCGCGGTCGAACCGGGATACGTCGACCACGCACGCGCCGCCGCCGACGCCGGTGCCGCCGTGCTGCGCGGCTGCGTTCACAAGCCGCGGACCGCGCCGGAGGCCTTCCAGGGGATGGGCGCTGAGGGCCTAGCGCTCCTCGACGAGGCCCGCCGGGTGACCGGGCTGCCCGTGATCGCCGAGCCACTCGACGCCGACCATGTCTCGCAGCTGGTGCCGCATGTCGACGCGCTGATGATCGGTGCGCGGTCGATGCACAACACCCCGCTGCTCAGGGCGGCGGCACGGACCGGCCTGCCGGTGGTGGTGAAGCGGGGGATGTCCGCGACCATCGAGGAGTGGCTCGCCGCTGCCCGCTACGTGCTCCAGGAGGGCAACGAGGCGGTGGTGCTCTGCGAGCGTGGCATCCGCACCTTCGAGACCGCGACGCGCAACACCCTCGACCTCTCCGCCATCCCGGTGCTGCGCGATCGCACCGAGCTGCCGGTCATCGTTGACCCAAGCCATGCGGCGGGAAAGGCGTCACTGGTGCCCGCGCTGGCCATCGCCGCGGTTGCGGCCGGCGCCGACGGGCTGCTCATCGAGTCGCATCCCGACGCGGAGCACGCGTGGTGCGACTCCGCCCAGGCAGTCAGCTCCGATGTGCTCGCCGAGGTGGTGCGCGCCACCGAGCTGTTGGTTGCGTCGGCGCGGCCGTCGCCCGCGGGCACCATCGGCCAGTGCCGTGACGCCATCGACGGCGTGGACTCCGCGCTGGCCCGTCTGCTCGAGCGACGCGCGACCCTGGTGGCCCGCGTCGAGCGGATCAAGCTCGACAGCGGGGTGCCGATCCGTGACCGCGGCCGCGAGGCGGAGGTGACCGAGCGCGTGGTGCGACTCGCGCCCCACCTGGGACAGGCGGGTGCCACGGCGGTGATGTCCGCGGTCATCGATGCGTGCATCGCGACGGCGCTGGCGAGTGCATGAGGTGGATGGGATGGAGACGCTGTGGGACATGGTTGTCGAGCTCGACGACGTTGCCGGTCTCGCAGGCGTGGCCGACATCCTCGCGCAGCGCGACATCAACATCCATTCGGTGTGCTGCGCGACAGGCCCGTCGCCGGTGAGCTGCCACCTCCTGGTCAGCGATGGTCCCATCGCGTTGGCCGCGCTGGCGGCCGCCGGGGTCTCGGCGCTGACGCGCGAGGTGGTGGTGTGCGTCCTGCAGAACCGGCCCGGCACGCTCGCGGCGGTGAGTGCCGCGCTCAACACTTCTGGGGCGACGGTGGAGCTTCTCTACCAGGCAACCGAGCGCGGGTTGGTCATCGGTGCAGACGACCTCGCCGCTGTGCGCAGCGCGATTGTCACCT
>JALZAG010000171.1 GCA_030948445.1 Candidatus Dormiibacterota bacterium | reverse complement strand
CCGATGACACGCAACCCGGTGCTGTCCAACTCGGCGATGGCGCAGCAGACCTTCGTCGTTCCTAGATCGAGTGCAAAGACGCGGCGAGAACGGGTCACACTGGCCTCCGAGTATAGCCGGAGCCGGCCCCTTCCGAAAGGGGTTGTCAAGGGCAAAACCGCAAGATGCTGAGTTTGCCGCCGGAGTATGCCACAAGATGTGGCCTGCACAGGCCTAGCTCCAGGTGGAGCAAACGCATCGAACGCCGGAGTGTGCCAGGGCCATTTACGCCGCGCCGCGCGCGGATCAGGTACTCGGCGTGAGGATCAGTTTGCCCCGGCGTTCTCCGGCGGCGAGTTCGGCGAAGGCCTGGGGCGCCTCGGCGAGCGGCCGCACCGAGTCGAGCAGCGGCGTCAGTCGGCCCGTTGCGCACAGCTCGACGACGCGTGAGAGCTCGTCGCGCGTTCCCATGCTGCTCCCCGCGACGGTCAGCTGGCGCCAGAAGATGCGGTTGAGCTGGGCAGGCGGGTTGGGTCCGCTGGTGGTGCCGGACACCACCACCGTCCCGCCCGGCCGCAGCACACGCAGTGAGAAATCCCAGGTGGCCTCCCCCACCGTGTCGAGGACGACGTCGACCCCTCCACCGGTGGCTGCGATCACCTGTTTGACCGCGTCGCGGTCGGTGGCGAAAGCCGCCGCGGCCCCGAGCTCGGTGGCGACGGCACGCTTGGCCTCGTCGCGCGAGGTTGCCAGCACAGTCAGCCCCGCGGCAGCGCCGAGGATGATGGCGGCGCTGGCGACTCCACCGGTGACGCCGTGGACGAGCACCCGCTGACCCGGTCGGAGGGCGCCGCGGACGAAGAGCATCCGGTACGCGGTGAGGTACGCGGTCGGCAGACAAGCCGCCGCGGCGAAGTCCACGCCCGACGGCAGTGGCAGCGCGTTGGCGACCGGGACGACGAGCCGCTGCGCGAGCGTTCCGGGGTACGGCGGCTCGCTCAACAGACCCACCTGCGGACAGTGCAGCTCGTCACCGGAGCGGCAGGCCGTGCAGTGCCCACACGTCATGACGCTGTGCACCACCACCCTCGAGCCGACGGGAGGCGCGCCCTCGGGCGCGTCACCGTCGCCGTACTCCAGCACGGTCCCGGCGGCGTCACAGCCGAGCACCTGCGGCTCGGTCAGCCGCCTCGACCCGACGCCGCGCAGCGTCCAGAGATCGTGGTGGTTGAGCGAGGCGGCGGCCACCTCGATGAGCACCTCGCCCGCTCGCACGGTGGGCTCGGGGACCTCCAGAACCTCGAGGTTGGCGAGTGGGTCGTCGCCGCCGAATCGGGCAGCACGGACTGCGAGCACGGCAGCCAACGGTAGCAGCACGTCGGTTCACGGACGGGTGGGCGCTTACCATCGCGGCATGCGCATCGACAGCCTCTTCGCGCGCGGTGACCCTCTCTTCTCGTTCGAGTTCTTCCCGCCGAGGGACGACGACGGCGCCGAGCGCCTCTTCGCGACCATCGCGGCGCTCCGCGACCTCGAGCCCGCCTTCGTGTCGGTCACGCATGGCGCCGGGGGCAGTGCGCGCGACGACCGGACGGTGCGCCTGGTCAAGCGCATCCGCGAGGAGACGGGTCTGCTTCCCATGGCCCACCTGACCTGCAGGGATTCGACGGTCAACGAGCTCGTCGAGGAGATCCGCCAGTACCGGGCGTTCGGAATCGAGAACGTCCTCGCCATTCGCGGCGACCCGCCCAACGGTGAGGGGGTGTTCACGGCGCCGGAGGGAGGTCTGCGTTTCGGCAGCGAGCTGGTGCGCCTGCTCCACGAGAACGCCGAGCTCTGCGTGGTCGCCGCCTGCTCGCCCGAGAAGCACGTGGAGTCGCCGTCACTCGACCAGGACGTCGCCGCCGCGGTGCAGAAGGTCGACGCCGGCGCCAGCTTCCTGATCACGCAGCTCTTCTTCGACAACCGCGCCTTCTTCGACTTCGTGACGCGGGCCCGCGACGCCGGTGTGACCGTGCCGATCGTGCCGGGGATCATGCCCATCACCAACGTCGACCAGGTGTACCGGTTCACCGCCAAGATCGGCGCCACCATCCCGCAGGCACTGCGTGA
>JALZAG010000103.1 GCA_030948445.1 Candidatus Dormiibacterota bacterium | reverse complement strand
GCGCACCTCGTTGCGCAGGGTGGTGGCGATCACGTCCTGCCCGACGAGGTCGGCGAAACGCGCCGATCGGTACCGCCGGTAGAGCGCAGTGGCCACGGGCCCAGAGTAGCGGGACTGGAGGAGCCTCGGGCCCCTCGCGGAGGAGATAGCGTTGCGCGATCCGCCGAGCAACCCTATCAGTCAGGTCACGAAGGCGACAGGCGGGCGAATCCGTCGCGGAGGCGACAGCGGCGCGAAGTCGCGCCGAAGAGTGGGGTGAGGTGCATCAGATTCACTCCGATGCACCGAGGGGCGAGAAGCTGTCTCGCCCCTGTAAGAACGAACGGGAGTCCCCAAGCGGCTGCGCCGCTTGGGGCAGTCGCGCACCCCACGTCGATGACGTGACGCCGGCGCTCACCCGATCGTTCGGCTCGGACCAGGTTTGCCACGGCACCCCCGGGGGACCGTTTACCGCTGCTTCCTTCCGGACCTGACGGGGTTCACAGACCCGGGCTGCGTAGGACCCAGTCGTCAGCGCCAAAGCGCTCGGAGCAGACCCAACGCCACGCCCCCTCGGTGGGGAATTCGACCCCGCTATAGCGGATTGCGGGTACAGGGCACCGCTAACGCCCCATCTAGCGCGACCGCGGTCATTGTACCGGCACGCGGGGGCGTGCAGAGCGCTTTCGGGGCGGCGACGGCGGGCGCTCGTCGGCAGCCGCTCGCGCCTCGCCTGACGCGGCGGCGGGGGATGCCGGCCAGATGAGGGTGAAACGGGTCCCCTCCCCCACGGTGCTCGCAACCTCGAGCCGCGCGCCGTGGGCGTCCACCATGCGGCTCACCAGGGCGAGGCCCATACCGGTGCCGCCGTACTTGCGTGTCGCGGTGTTGTCCACCTGGTAGAAACGGTCGAACACGCGCGGGAGGTCATCAGCAGGGATGCCGATGCCCTGGTCAGCGATCTCGATGCGCACCTCACGCCGTCGGTTCACGGCGGCAAAGGTCACGGTCACCTGCCCACGGCCGTCGCTGAACTTCACCGCGTTGTCGAGCACCGCTCGCAGCACCTGCACGAGCCGCTCCGGGTCAGCGAACACGGTGACGCTCGCGTCGCCGACCACCACGATGGGGACGGGCAGGCCGCCCCGGTACCGTTCGCCCACGAGAGCGGTGGTGCTCTCGATGGTCTCCCGCAGCGGGACGGCGATGGGGTTGAGGCCCAGCTTTTCGTCCTCCATCACCGAGAAGTCGATGATGGTCTCGACGATGTCGTAGAGATTCTTCGCTGCGACCTGGATGTCGCGCACGGCGTCGAGCTTGGGACCCTCCTCCCACATGTCCCAGCACATCTCCAGCAGATCCGCCAGGCCCAGGATCGCGGTGAGCGGTGTGCGCAACTCGTGCTGCACAGTGGCGAGGAAGTCGGTCTTCAGCGAATCGAGCTCGAGGAGTCGCCGAACAGTGTCGCGCTCCTGCTCGAACAGCCGCGCATTCTCCATGGCGATCGCGGCGTTGTTGGCCAGAACTTCGAGCACATCGACGTCGGTGTCGTCGAGAGGCACTCCGCCTGACACCGGGGTGACCGTGGCGAGAGTGCCGATGACGCGGTCCTGGTAGAACATCGGCACCGCGACCAGCGAGCCATGCTCGGGGTGCGCGAGTCGCAGCGTCTGGCCGGTGAGGACGGCGTCGAGCCCCGGCCAATCCGAGAGCGGAGGTGGTTCCGCCTCCGCTGCGACCGCCACCAACGACGCGGTGTCTGCCTCGCGCACCGCGAGCACGGCGGAACGCGGTCCGCCGCCGATGGACGCGGCCGTGCGCACCACCGCCTGCTGGAGGGTCGGCACCCCGGCGGTCGTGGTGGTCAGGGCGCGTGACACTCCACTGACCTGCTCCAGGCTGTGGTCCAGGCGTTTGCGAGCGTCCTCGATCTGGCGCACGTAGCCCGCAATCGCGTCGCGCATCCGGTTGACGTTGGTCGCAAGCTTCCCCAGCTCATCCTGCGAGCGAACCGGGATGTCGGTGGCGTAGTCACCGCCGGCGATGCGGGCGACGCCACCCTCGAGGCGCGCGATCGGGCGCTTGACGAAGCGCTCCACGAACAGGATGACGTTGAACGCGACGACCAACACGAGGAAGACTGAGATCAGCGCAACCACGAGGATGTCGGTCCGCTCGTCACCGACGAATTGCGATAGTGGAACCTCGACGCCGATGTAGCCGGTGAGATTTCCGGCTGAGCCGTAGACCGGCACAAAGCTGCCGGCCACCGACCCCAGGGTGCTGCCAGTCACGGGGGCGTCGTAGATGGCACGATGGCTGCCCGACGGCTGGCCCAGGGTTGCGCGCAATCCCGGGTCGGTGCTCGCACTCGTACCCAGAGCCGGCCGGAACTCGCGGTCGGGCGTGGCCTGCGGGATGAACGCGGTTGGGAAGTTGAACAGGGCTTGGAACCGCGTCAGCTGGTACGCGAGAGGCGCGACGTACGCGACGACACCCACCACGGTGCCACTGTCCACCACCGGGAGAGCGACGACGTACGCCGGCGTCTGGCCGCTCACCAGCTCAATCCCGCACCCGCCCGAGATGGGGGCCTGCCCTCCCCGTGCACACTGTCCATCGTTCAGTGCGGTGCGCACCGCCTGGGGCGCAACGGTGAGCCCTGTGCCCGCGCCGAGGCTCGGCGCGTTGCGGTTGTAGACGACGCTGCCCTTGGCGTCGGTGATCAGCAGCACCTCGCCGTCGAGGTCCACCGACGTGGTGGCAGCGAAGATCGCCGGTACCGCCGACCGCGGGCTCGGCGATGCCAGTGCGGCGCGCAGGGCTGGCTGATCGGCCAGGCCGGCGGCGGCGCTCAGCGATTGCACGCCGGTGAATCGGTTGAGCACCTCAGCCATCACGCCCACGCGGTTGTCCGCGTTGCTCTGCGCAGCCGCGCGCGTCTGCTGTGCGCGACTGAAGATGAGGTAGCTGGCGACGCCGCCGACCACGATCAGGGCGAGCACGCACCCCCCGACGATCAGTTTCGCAGCGAACGACCGGCGCAGCGACATGATCATGCCGCGTGGCTCGACGACGCGGTCAGTCGGCGCCGGAAGTTGGTGACCAGGTCCTTCGCACCAGCAGCACGACCGCGGCCGCCGCAATCACGTCGAGGAGAATGAAGAGCGGCCAGAGATACGGAGCCTGCCCGAACGAGATGGCGGCCAGGGGGGTCAGCTGTTCCACCGGCGGCGGGGGTGACACGGCCAGGCCGGCCGATTGCTGAACGCTCACCGTGCTGGTCGCCGTCCCCGCGGAGCCGAGCGACGAGCCGAACTGGGAGGAGCCGAACGGCGAGGAGCCGCCTCCGGACGAGCTGCCGGACGGGTTCGACGGCGCACCGGAGCGCGCGTTGGCGGGGCGCTTGCTGGTGCCGCCATTGGTTGGGCCGGCGCCGGTGGCACAGCTGGGAGGACACACCACCGGTAGCGAAGCGCCGCCCGGGAGGCCAGGGGTGGAGGTCGACGGAGGCGGCGGCGGGTTCGGGGTTGGGAGCAGTGAGGGCAGACCCGGCAGGTTGAGGTTGAG
Source organism: Candidatus Dormiibacterota bacterium (assembly GCA_030948445.1). The sequence continues at coordinate 5,664 of JALZAG010000103.1, read as the reverse complement.
CGCCCCGAGTCCCACGCTGAGGTTGAGCCCGAGGCCGGCCGCAGAGACCGGCCGCGTGGCCGAGGTCACAGCGAACGCCGCCGCCAGGCCGGCCAGGAGTGCCGCGGCCAGCAGCCGTCGAACCGAGCCGGTCAGTCGGTGCGGGCGAGGCCGACGCATGTCGAGATGATACGCGGCCCACCTCAAACTCACCCCACTGCGAGGGGTCACAGAACGGCGACAACCCGCTCAGCGAACTCGGCTGGGCAGACTGACGCGCGGCTCGAGCCCGCCGGCCAGCCGTCGAAGGTTGTCGATGTGCCGGATCGCGATCAGCGCGGTCGCCAGCCCCGCGAAGATGAGTGGGGCACGCGGTCCACCGCGGGCCGTCGAGACTCCTGCTCCCACCGTCGCGGACGCTGCCGCGGCCAGCGAGCCAACCGAAACGATGCGCGTTGACACCAACCCGGTGAGCCCCCCAGCCACCGCGCAGGCGGATACCTCGGGGGAGATCGCCAGGAGGGCGCCGAAGGCCGTGGCCACACTCTTGCCGCCCCGAAAGCCGGCGAAGACGGGCCAGGAGTGCCCCACCATTGCCCCAAGTCCGGCCGCCACCTGCCCAGCGGATCCGGCGCCCGCAGCGCGGGCGCAGAGGACGGCGGCGGTTCCCTTGCCGACGTCCAGCGCGAAGGTCGCCCCTGCCGCCGCCGGCCCCGCGACCCGCAGAACGTTGGTCGAGCCCATGCTCCCGCTGCCGACCTCGCGTACGTCCAGTCCCCTGGTGGCGCGGCCGAGCAGCAGCCCGAAGGGAATCGATCCGATCACATACCCCACGGCGGTTGCCCCGGCGTCGCTCGCGAGCCCGCTCATGAGGCGGCGAGTGTACGGCGGCGTACCGAGAGATTGGCCGCGCGGTAGATGGCGCTCACGCCTCGTCCGTGTAGATCGGGTTGAACGGGTACCACTGTTCGGGCAACCGCACCAGGTCGGGCTCGAGGATGGCCGCCAGCTTCTGCGTCACCGCTTGCTCGTCGTCGTCGGGATCGGGATGGAAGGGTTCGCGGGCGTGGACCACGTAGCCGGAGTCCGTACGCCAGCAGCTAATCGGCACCAGCGGCGCGCCGGTCAGACGCGCCAGGAAGGCCGGCCCGGTGCTGAACTTCACGGGCCCGTTGCACCACTCGACCTCCGTGGTCGGGCCTCCCTCGGGGATGTCGACCAGGATCGCCACCCAGCGCCCCTGCCGGAGCGAACGGAGCAACCCCCGCGCGGCGGCCGCGGGCGCGTACAGCTGCATGTCCTTGGCCTTGCGTGACCATGCCAGCAGCGCTGTGATCGAGGGCGTCCCCACCGGCGCCATCACCGTGGTGACGGGATGACCGGCGGCCAGGGCCATGCTCGCGGCGACGTCCCAGCTGCCGAAGTGTGCGAGCGCCAGGATGCCCCCTCGCCCGGCGTCGCGTGTCTTGTGGAGGTTTTCCACCCCCTCGATGTGGCCGTGTTCCAACATCTCGTCGAGGCGGATGGCGTGGATCCAGATGGTGTCGATGATCATGCGCGCGTAGTTGCGGTAGCTGGCCCGTGCGCGTCGTCTCGCCTCCGCCGGTGGCAAGCCACCCGCCGCGCGGCTATGCAGGTGAGCGCACACCCGGCGTTTGCGTGGTGGCTGCAGCGCGTAGGTGATCGTGCCTGCCGCGTCGGCGATGGCGTACCGCCCCTTGCCGATGGCGCGCAGCCCCTTCGCGGTCGTCGCAAAGGCGATCTCCATCCACTTCGGTGGCGTGGTCAGGACCGTGGCGGAGTCAGACACCAACCGCCTTCTGCACTGCGGCGTGAAGCCCGTTGACGCCGTCGAGTCCCGCGCCCGCGTAGGCGATCTTGCCGCCCTTGACGAGATACACGGTCGGCACCGCGTTGACGTTGTACGCGGAACCGGCGGAGAGGTTGGGATCGAGCAGGAGCGGGTAGTTGCAGCGTGGCGCGTACTGGCTGTGGTACGAGGCGATCGTCTGCGCAGATTCCTTGGCAGCATCGACAGCGAAGACAGGCACGCGCTCACCGCACAACTGGGGCGCGACCTGCTGGCAGTGCGCGCAGCCGGTCTCGAAGAATTCGACCACGTACGGCTGTGACCCAGCGGCCGACGCAACCGTGACGTGGCCGCCGCCCACGGCCTCGAGGCTGATCGCCGGCGCGTTGGCGCCTACAGCCAGAAGGTCCGCGTGCGGGCGTACGAACGTCACCACCAGCACCAGGCCGACCATGCCAACTGCGAACGTGACCAGCGCACGGCGCCACTCCCGGCGGGTGGGGCGGCGGGTGATGCCCAGGTAGCCGGTTGGCGGTGGCGGCCGTTCAGGCATCAGTGCAACGCGGTGGCGCTACCGCCGGCCAGAGAGATGAGCGGCCCGGCGAAGGCTGCAAAGAGCAGGCCGAGCCCCGCAGCGGTCCACGCCGCCAGGCGAGCCAGTCGGGGCGTGGTGCCCACGGCGAACGGCGCCTCGCCATTGTCGTCCGCGTACATCGCCGCAAGCCAGCGCACCACGGCGACGCCGCAGAGCACCAGCGCGACCGCAGCGATGGCCACCACCCATCCACCACCTGCGTCCAGCGCTGACTCGGCCGCAAGCAGCCGCCCGAAGAACCCCGCCAGCGGAGGCAGGCCGGCCAACCCGAGGAGCGCCAGCGACAGGAAGGCAGCGGTGGCCGGGGCGCGACGCCCGGTGCCCCGGTACGCATCGATGCCCGCTCCGAGCCCAGCTGCGTCGAAGATGCCCGCCAGCAGAAGGGCCGCTAGGAGAGCGGTAGCCGCCCCCAGCAGCGAGAACAGCAGAGCGGTGGGGCCGGCCGCCGGCCCGCCACCGATGCCGCGCCCGGAGGCCGCCAGGGCGAGCAGCAGGAAACCCGCCTGCGCGATGGACAGGTCGGCGATCAGGCGGCGGATCGTCGTCGCCCGCAGAGCGAGGACGCCGCCCGAGAGCATCGCAACTGCCGCGAGCACGGCGACGAGCAGGGTCCACCGTGGGCTGCCCGAACCGAATGCCTCCACAGCGAAACGAGCCAGCACCGCGGTCCCCGTGACCACCCCGAGAGCGGAGCTGAACCCTGCGACCGCGCCCGGCGCTGCCTCCTGCGTGTGTCGCATCCATGCCTGCAACGGGGGCGCACCGACCACAACCATCAGGCCCAGCACCACGAGCGCGAGCCCCACCACGACCAGGACACCGTCGATGGGTGCGCCATGCACTCTCACCCCGGCTGTCAGCTTGGACAGGTCGGTGGTGCCATCTGCCGCGTAGAGCAGGGTCATCCCATACACGGTGGTGGCGATCGCAACCCCACCGGTGAGCACCTGCCGGAACGCCGCCTCGGCGGTTTGACCGGATGTTTTGGTCATCGCTGTCAGCAACGTGAGGCTCACCACCAGAACTGCGAACGCCACCACGAACGCCGCCATCTCGCGCTGCGCCAGGAGCATGACAGCCGCCCCCGCACTGACCTGCAGAAGCGCGCAGAACGCGCCAGCGCGGGCAGGCACCCGGCGCATATAGACCTCGGCGCCGAGCACCGTCAGGACCAGCAGCAGGCACACGAGAACCGTGCCGAAGACGTGGAATCGATCCACCATCAGGCCGCCGCTGTACCCCACCAGGCCGACGCCGTTGACGCTGGGTCGCATCGCCATTAGCTCGACAAGGGACGCTGTGAAGGCGCCCACGGTCGCCAGCAGGGTTACCCAGCGATACAGTGAGGGCCGGGTTCGTGGCCGCGCCGTCGCGACTCCAGCGCAGACCAGTGCGCCGAAGCCAAGCATGACTGCGGGGAGCAGTCCCACCAGGATGCCCAATGGCTGATTGGTGATCACTGGGTGCCTCCGAGCGAGGCGGCGATGCGCGTCAACCCGGTGCCGATGACCGGCACGACGCGGCCGGCGAGAACCCCGAAAGCGACGAGGAACACCACGAGCGGCCATAGGTATCCGAGCTCGAGCGCGGTCGTGTCACGGACCCGCGCGAACTCCTCACGCGCCGGTCCGAGGAAGACGCGCTGCGCTGACCAGATGAGTGCCGCGGTGCTGACCGCGGTGCTGGCCATCACGAACACCGTGGCGTACGGATGGACCGCAAACACCCCCGTGAACAGCATCAGCTCGGCGCTGAAGCCGGCCAGCAGCGGGGCGCCGAGCGCCGCCAGGCAGGCGAAGATCCAGAAGCCCCCGAGCCGCGGCGCCTGGGCGGCAAGGCCGCCGAGCCTGTCGAGTGGCGCGTTGCGCGTCCGCCCCTCGATGGCACCGCAGAGCAGCAGCAGCAACGCGCTGCTGAGGCCGCCCGCCACCAGCTGCAGGACGGCCCCGTCGAGCGAGATCGTGTTGGGCGCGGCGACCGCGAGCAGCACCATCGACATCTGGCCGACGCTCACCGCCGCCACCATTCGGCGCAGCGTGCCCTGCGCGACGGTCAGCAGCGCACCCCAGACCGCGCTGAGGACGGCGAGCACCATCAACGCGCTCCCAAAGCGCTGGGTGGTCCCCGGGAACAAGCCGAGCGCGAATCGGATCATGCCGTAGCCGGAGAGGCGCACAACGACGCCGGTGAAAACCGCCGACACCCCGGAGCTCGCCGAGGTCGCGGCGTCGAGCACCCAGGTGTGCACCGGAACGATCACGAAGCCGATCGCGAAGGCCGCGAACACCAGCCAGAAGCCGGCTGTCGACACAGCGCTTCCCAGCGGCTTGGCAACGGTGGCCAGGTCGATGAGGTCCGAGCTGTGCGCACCACTGTGGACGATCACCAGCAGGAAGCCGGTGAGGAGCAGAGCCGCGCTCGACAGGATGGCGACGCCGGCTCGCGTCGCGGAACGCTCGCGTCCGGCGCCGCCGAAGCAGCGGATCAGCAGGTACAGCGGCACCGCCTGCATGGCGAAGAACATCACGAAGAGGACCAGGTCGGTGGCGCACAACGCCCCATTCACGGCGGTCTCGAGCACCAGGAGCAGCCCGCAGTACAGTCGCAGGCGCTGCTGCCGTTTCCACGAGGCCACGAACACCGACACGAACACCAGCGTGCTCAGCACCAGGAGACTGAGGGTCACTCCGTCGGCACTGAGGTGGTAGTGGATCGCGAAGGCGAAGTGGCTGATCCACGTGGCGTTCTCCTCGTGGAGCTGGTCAGGGGTCGCGGCCACGCCCAGGCCCGTTGCCGACAGCAGCGTGAACAGCGTCAGCAGCAGCGAGACCCCGGCGGCGGTGAGCGCGACCGAACGCACCCGGCTGCGCTGTTCAGCGGTGCGCTCAGGCAGGAAGATGATGATCAGCGCGGCCACCGTGGTGGCAAACACCACCGTGCTGAGCAGCACCGAGGGAAGATCGAGCCCGGTGGCGGCCGGCGTCGTCGTCGCCGGTGTGGTCGGCCTCGCGGCGGCGGTGGGCGGCAGGGTGAACGGGACCGTCGGCGCTGGCGCGCTCACCGGGGGGGTTACGGCGGCGATCAGTGGCTGGAGCGCGGCGACGAGTCGCGGGGCGTTGTGCACGGCTGCTGCGGCCGACCACAGGCCGTCGAGCGCGGCGCTCATTGAATGGTCACCGGGAGGTGGCCCGTGGCCGCCAGGACCGAGGCGGCCACCAGCAATGCGATGACGGCCAGCGCTGCCGCCGTTGAGACGCCGATGCGGACGGTGCGGAGCCGG
>JALZAG010000088.1 GCA_030948445.1 Candidatus Dormiibacterota bacterium | reverse complement strand
TGTCCCCGGACGCACGCGGCATTGCGTTCACTGTTGCTGTCCCGGCTTGCGGAAGGGCATTCCGCACGCCGCCAACAGCGCGCGACCCTCGTCGTCGGTGCGTGCTGTGGTGACGATGCAGATCTCGAGACCGCGCAGTTTGTCGATCTTGTCGAAGTCGATCTCCGGGAAGACCAGCTGCTCGCGCAGTCCCAGTGTGTAGTTGCCGTGGCCGTCAAACGCCTTGGGGTCGATGCCGCGGAAGTCGCGGATTCGAGGCAGAGTCACGCTGACGACCTTGTCGAGGAACTCCCACATGCGCCTGCCCCGCAGCGTCACCTTGACGCCGATTGGCATGCCCTCGCGCAGCTTGAACGCGGCCACTGACTTCTTGGCGCGGATCACGATCGGCGCCTGCCCGGTAATGGTCTTGACGTCGTTGACGGCCGCGTCGATGGCGCGGCCGTTCTGGATGGCCTCACCAAGCCCGATGTTCACCACGATCTTCTCGACCCGGGGCACCTGGTTGGCATTGCGGTAGCGAAAATCACGCACCAGGGTGGGGACGATCTCGTCCTGGTAGCGCTGGCGAAGACGGGGCGCGTCGGCGACGGCAGTGGCCATCAGCGCTCACTCCTCACGTAGATCTCGTCGCACTTCTTGCAGACGATCGGCAGCGTGCCGTCGGGCTGGGCCACGCGCGAGATGCGGGTGGGCTTGTCGCAGCGATTGCAGACCAGCAGCACGTTGCCGTAGGCGATGGGTGCGTTGAAGTCGATGATGCCACCCTGGATATTGCCGGCCACGCCCGACTTGGTGTGGCGCTTCAGGCGGTTGATCCCTTCCACCACGATGCGCTGCGTGGTGGGGATGGTACGCACCACTGTGCCGCGCTTGCCCTTGTCCTTGCCTGCGATCACCTCGACGGTGTCGCCCGCCCGGATGTCGAGGAGCCGGGTCCGACCCTGAGCCCAGCCGCGGTGACGCAGGCCGATGCGTGTGCGACGCTCGGTCTTGGCGCTCATCTCACAGCACCTCCGGTGCGAGGCTGACGATCTTCATGAAGTTGCGCTCCCGCAGCTCGCGCGCGACCGGGCCGAAGATGCGGGTGCCGCGTGGGCTGTTGTTCGGCTGGATCAGTACCGCGGCGTTCTCGTCGAAGCGGATGTTGCTGCCGTCCGGACGGTGGTACTCCTTGACGGTGCGCACCACCACGGCGCGGACCACGTCGCCCTTCTTCACCTGCGCGTTGGGCTGGGCGACCTTGACCGTGCCGATGATCACGTCACCGACCGAGGCGTACTTGCGATAGCTGCCGCCCAGGACGCGGATGCAGAGGAGCTCACGCGCTCCACTGTTGTCCGCAACCTTGAGGACGGATTCCTGCTGGATCACTTACTTGGCCTTTTCGAGCACGGCGGAGATCCGCCAGCGCTTCTCCTTGGAGAGCGGACGCGTCTCGGTGATGCGCACCCGATCGCCCACCCCACTCTCGTTGATCTCGTCGTGCACCTTGAAGCGGCGATTGAGCCGGACCACCTTCTTGTAGAGGGCATGCGGCTTCTGCTCTTGCACCAGCACGATGCGGGTCTTCTCCATCTTGTCGCTGACCACGACGCCCTCGCGCACCTTGCGACGGGTGCGAGCTGCGGGTGGCTGTGGTTGCGCGCTCATGTGGTTTCCTCGTCGACTTCGGTCGTGGCGGTGGTCTCGGGCTGTGCCTGCGCTTCGTCCGCAGCCACCACGGGTGCCGCCGCCTTGCGAGCTCTGCGCTTGGCCGGTGCGGCAGCGGCGGGCGCTGCGCGTCGAGCCTTCACCGGTGTCCGCGGCGACGGCGCAGGTTCACCGCGTTCGGCGGCGATGCGGCTCTCCACCTGGACGGTCATGGTGCGCGCGATCTCCTTGCGGATGGCGCGGATCTGGCGGTGGTTCTCGACCTGCCCGATGGTCTGCTGGAGGCGGACCTGAAAGAGCTGGCCGCGCTGTTCGCGGAGGTGCGCAGCCAGCTCGTCGCCAGTCAGCGCGCGGAGGTTGTCGAGGGCGACGGCGCGGACTGTCATGCGCTCTCCTCCGCCTCGGCGCCCGGCTCCTCGCGAACCACAAAGCGCGTACGGATGGGTAGCTTGTGCGCCGCCAGGCGCATCGCCTCCTTGGCAACGTCGGGGGTGACCCCGGACATCTCGAACAGCATCCGACCAGGCTTCACCACCGCGACCCAGCCCTCGGGCTGGCCCTTGCCACTCCCCATGCGGGTCTCGGCGGGCTTCTTGGTGTACACGTGGTCGGGGAAGACGCGGATCCAGATCTTCCCGCCGCGCTTGACGTGGCGGGTCATGGCGCGTCGCGCCGCTTCGATCTGGCGGTTGGTCATCCAGCAAACGCCCATCGCCTGGAGACCGTAGGTCCCGAACGAGATGCGGTTGCCACGCTGGGCCGCTCCCTGACGACGGCCGCGGTGGAGTTTGCGGTGCTTGGTGCGCTTGGGCATGAGCATGGCGCTACTCCTCCTCTGCGGGCGGGTCAGCCGCCTTGGGCGCCGCCGGTTTGCGGTCGGCCGGCTTGCGCGCCGCCGACTTGGCAGGGGCGCGGCTTGCCGGCTTCTTGGCGGCGGCGGGCGCCTTGCGCTTCGACACCAGCTTCTCGACCTTCTTGCCGTCCTCGGGAATGACGCCCACGGCAGCGACAACCGCCTCTTCCTCGGCATCGACCTGCTCGTCCTCGAGCGTGGCCTCGACGTCCTCGGCCTCGGTCTCGTTGCGCACCTCGGTGGCCGACTGCTCCACCGCGACGGCGGCGGCGGGTTGCTCAGCGGCGCGAACTCGGGCGGGAGCCTCGGCCGCCGCAGGCGCGGCACGCTCGAGGGCGTCGGTGGACTCGCTGTCGTCGGCATCGCGAACAGCGGTGCCGCTGATCGGCTCTCCCGTCGCGGTGACGAAGTCGCCCTTGTAGATCCACGCCTGGACACCGATGCGCCCGAAGGTGGTGCGCGCCTCGGATTGCCCGTAGTCGATGTTGGCGCGCAGGGTGTGCAGCGGCACCCGGCCACCGCGGTCCCACTCACGGCGCGACATCTCGGCGCCACCGAGACGGCCACTCACCTGGATCTTGACGCCCTTGGCGCCGGCGCGCATCGAACGCAGCAAGGTCTGCTTGAGCGCGCGCCTGAAGGCGATGCGCTTCTCCAGCTGCGAGGCCACGTTCTCGGCCACCAACTTGGCGTCGAGCTCGGGTGTCTTGATCTCGTGGATGGTCACGCGGACCTTCTTGGCGGTGATCTTCTCGAGCTCATCG
>JALZAG010000085.1 GCA_030948445.1 Candidatus Dormiibacterota bacterium | reverse complement strand
CCGGGGTCGAGACGGACGCAAACCCGCGAGGGTGGCGGCGGCACCCGTCCGTATAATCACGCCGCGTGCAGCCTGAGCCCACCGACCTCCCGAGGCCGCCCAGGCGCCGGCGCCACGGGCTCGTTCGTGATGTGCTCGAGGTGCTCATCATCGCGGTGGTCCTCTACATCGCCATCTGGAGTGCGCTCCAGACAGTGCGCGTCGACGGCGAGAGCATGGTGGGAACGTTGCAGAACAACGACCTGCTGCTCGCCAGCAAGATCTCCTATTACTTCGGGGACCCGCAGCGCGGCGACATCGTGGTCCTGATCCCTCCGAGCGATCCCACCAAGGACTTCATCAAGCGGGTCATCGGCGTGCCCGGCGACACCATCGAGATCGACGGCAGCCGCTCCCCGACCGCGCTGCTGATCAAACCGCAGGGCAAGGGCCCGTGGCAACGCCTCCAGGAACCCTATCTGCCAGAGAAGTGGGACTCCATGAATTTCTGCTGCCTCCCCAACGGGATGGGATCGTCGGTGGCGCAACCCCTCAACATCCCCACCGGCAAGTACTTCGTGATGGGTGACAACCGCAACAAGTCCAGCGACTCCCGCAGCTTCGGGCTGGTGCCACGCAAGAACATCCTCGCCAAGGCGTTCGTGCGCGTGCTTCCCTTTGCACACTTCGGGTTGGGCGCAGGGCCAACACTGGTTCCAGACGCCACCGCTGCGATTCTCGACACCCCGGTCGCCCCGGCGGTCATCCTCGCGTTCCCCCCGGCGATGCTGCTCTCGTGGCGACGGCGCCACCGTCGCGCGGCCGCGACCGGCTGACAGGCCCGCGCTCAGTCGTCCGCGACGATCCAGCTGGAGCCGCTGCTCTCCCAATCGAGCAACTCCTTCTCCGAGAAGAAGATGCCGACCTCGCGCTCAGCACTCTGCAGGGAGTCGCTGCCGTGGATGACGTTCATCGCCAGGCTGACGGCGAGATCGCCGCGAATCGTTCCCGGAGGCGAGCTCTGCGGGTTGGTGGTGCCCATCATGGTTCGGACCAGTGCCACCGCTCCCGGTCCTTCCCAGACCATGGCAACCACCGGCGATGAGGTGATGAACTCCACCAACCCAGCGAAGAACGGCTTGTCCTTGTGCTCGCCGTAGTGGCGCTCGGCCATGTCGGTTGTGACCTGCATCAGCTTGATGCCGGCGGGGTGGAGTCCACGTCGCTCGAATCGGGTGATGACCTCGCCGATGAGCCCGCGTTGCACGGCGTCGGGTTTGATCAGCACGAGTGTGCGCTCTGTCTGCATGGTGGACCACCTTATCCGAACGCCCCCGCGGCGCCGCGTTCAGGCGTGCAGGGCCTCGAGGAAGGGCTCGAGCTTGCGAAACGGCCCGATCACCGCCGCGCGCAGACCACCGGCGAGGATCTCCGCCGCCAGCGATCGGACGGCGTCAGGGTCGACGGCGAGCAGGCGCTCCGCGATGTCATCCGCGAGCAGGATCTCGCCGGTCAGCAGCTCCTGCTGGCCGAGGTGGTTGCAGAGTGCGGATGTGCTCTCCAGCTGCACCGCGAGCCGGCCGCGCGCGTACTCCTTGGCACGCTCCAGTTCGTCCAGAGGCACCGGCTCTGTCGCCAGGCGCTCCAGCTCGGCGACCGCGGCGCGCATTGCCTCGAGCGCGCGTTTCGGCTCGCAGCCCAGTGAGATGGCCAGCGTGCCGCTGTCGGCGACCCGGGTGAGGAACGAGTGCACGTCGTACGCCAGCGCCCTCTCCTCACGCAGCTCGAGGAAGAGGCGGCTCGACATGCCTTCACCAAGCACCACATTGAGGATGTCGGCGACGAAGCGGCGCTCATCGCGGTACGAAGGAGCCCGCGCTCCGAGCACGATGTTGGCCTGGCTCGCGCGACGGTCGAGCAGGCTGACCGCGGCCCCGGTGGGAGCCGTGGCGGGGCGCGGTTGGGCGCCATTGCGCCCGTCGCCGAGCCAGCCCTGGAGCGCGCCCGACACCAGCGCGGCGATGGCGTCGGCGTCCAGCGCGCCGGCCACCGACACCACCAGGTCGTCGCGGCGGTAGTGGCGCTGCAGATGACGGCGGCAGTCGTCCGTCGTGAAAGACTGCACGGTCGCCTCGGTCCCCGCCACGTCCCAGCCGAGCGGATGGTCGGGCCACATCACCGCGTCGAACAATGTGTGCACGTGGTCCTGCGGACTGTCCTCGTACATCCGCAGCTCTTCGATCACCACCTGTCGTTCACGGTCGATGTCCTCGGGAAGAAAGCGCGGCGTGAAGAGCATGTCGGCGAGCACCGAGACGGCCACGTCGACGCGATCGGCGGGCACCTTCGACCAGAAGATGGTCGCCTCACGGTCCGTTGACGCGTTCAGCACCCCACCCACGCCCTCGACGGCTTCGCTGATGCGTCGCGCCGTGGGATACGTCTGCCCACCCTTGAACACCATGTGCTCTATGAAGTGGGCGAGCCCGCACTCGTCGGCGGTCTCGACGCGCGAGCCGGTACCGAACATGAACGCAATGCTCACCGAGGCCCGTTCGCGCATCGGCGCAGCCAGCAGGCGAACCCCGCCGTCCAACACGGTGCGCGTATAACCGCGGTCAGCAACACCGGCAACGAACGCGTCCGCACCCGCCGCAGCAGCTGACCTCATGAGATGCCACCACCGGTGGCAGGTTTGTCCAAAACCGTGGGCGCAGGCGGCTTCATGTCGCCGGAGCCCACACCGCTTGAAGGGGGGTGTCCGAGGGGGGAACACAGTTCCCCCTTCGCCTTTACCAGCGTCCGCGCCCCCGCTCAGGGCGCGACGGCAGGCCTCCCTGGGCGGGCCCAGTCGGGTGGATGACGACGCGGCGCGCAGGCTCGTGGCCGCTGCTTTCCGTGCGCACCCCGGCGTCGTCCTGCAGGGTGAGGTGGATGATGCGGCGCTCGTAGGCGTGCATCGGGTCGAGCGTGTAGCGCTCCCCGCTGGCCTTGACCCGCTCGGCGAGGCGCTGGGCGAGCTCGCGAACCTGGTCCTCCCGACGGGCGCGGTACCTCTCGACGTCGAGGATGAGTCGGCGCCCCTGGCCGTCGGGCTGCTCGTCACCCATCATCAGGTTGACGGTGGTCTGCAGCGCGCGCAGCGTCTCGCCGCGCCAGCCGATCAGCAGACCGAGGTCGTCGCCGGAGACCTCAAGGATCATCGGCGCCTCGGTCTCGCCGACCCGGGCGCTGGTGCCACGTCGCACCGAAACCCGCGCCGGGATCTCCATCTGTTCGAGGAGTGACGCCAGGAGCGCGCGGCCGCGGGCGGTGTGCTCGTCGATGCGGCTGACCCTCACCTTCGCCGCGCTCGAGGAGAGGTGCTCACCGGCGACCGGACGCGGGCCCCCGCGCGAGATGACCTCGACGACGACGTCGTCGCGCTCAGCGCCCAGCTGCGCCAGGGCCTGCGTGGTGGCCTCCTCGACGGTGGCGCCGGTGCCCTCGACTCCCGGCGACGCGGTCGTCTGCGCAATCCCTTCTTCGGTGTCGTTCACATGGATCTCCTCGCCGCGGGCACGCGCTGCGGCTAGCGACGGCGTTTGTTGGTGCGTCTCTTGGGAATCCGTGCAGGCGGCGCGTTGACCGCGCCCGTCGCAACGGGAGTTGGGGCGGCTTCGCCGGCTCCCCGGGTGGTGGTGCTCTTCGCAGCCGCGCCGGCGGCACCGCGCTTGCGTGTCGGACGGGCGCCATTGCCGACGGGCACGATGGCTGCCTTGGTGGCCGGGGTGGCGGTCGGCGTGTGCTTGGGGTACGAGAGTGCTGTGACCCGGTTCGCGCCAGGGAACCACACCGGCACCTTCAGCGAGCCCCAGCCAACCAGGTGGTACTGCTGCAGGACCATGAACAGCGTGCCGGTCACCCAGTAGAGCGCGAGGCCCTGCGGGAAGTTCAGGCTGAGCACGAAGATGATGATCGGGAAGATGATCGACATCTGCTTGGTGACGTTGCCCATCGTGCGTTCCTGATCGGTCATGTCCGGGCGCAGTGGGGGCATCATCATTCGCGACTGCGCGAACGTGAGGATTCCCGCCAGCAGCGGCAGGATGATCACCGCTGGGTGAGCGAGCACCTGTGACCAGTCGGTGCTGGTGCTGCCCACCTTGGTGCAACAGGCCTGCGATCCCGACTTCGAGACGTCGGTGATCCAGAGAAAGTGATGACTGACCGACGTGAGGTTGGAGGTGGCGTTGGTGATGCCGCGGTACAGCCCGATCAGCACCGGCATCTGCACCAGCGCCGGGAGGCAACCGGAAAGGCTGCTGAAGGGCGACACCTGGTGCTCGGCGTAGAGCTTCTTCATCTCTTCGCTGAGCTTCTGCGGCTCCCGCTTGTACTTCTTGCGGAGCTCGGCGAGCTGTGGCGCGATCAGGCGCTGCTCTGATTGGATGCGGCGGCTGGTGCGCAGCTGCCAGCCGAAGATCGGGAACAGCGCGCCGCGGATGATGATCGTGGTGACCACGATGGCCAGGCCGAAGGCGCCGATCGAGTTGAGCGGCCCGATCACCTTGAAGATGTTGGTGAAGAACTCCAGGCAGTACTGGAAGGGAACCCCGAGCGCGTCGAAGGGAGAGATCGCGAGCATCAGACCGACTCCCCGGAGAGGACGGCGCGCTTGCGCCGCCGTCCCTCACGCCAGCTCAGGTACTGGTCCGGCACGGGGTCGTCGCCGCCGGCGTGGAACGGGTGACAGCGCGCGATCCGGCGGAGCGCCAACCACCAGCCGCGGCGCGCCCCGAAGCGTTCGATCGCCTCGTAGCCGTACTGGGAGCACGTTGGCTGGTACCGGCAGCTGCTCATCATCCCGAAGAGCGGGCCGATGCTCACCCGGTACACCCGGATCAGCAGGAGGCTCAGGCGGGTCATCAATCCACCTGCTGGGAGCGGGTCACAGCCCCATTGTCCGCCGTCGAGCCCACAGCGGCGCTCTCCGCCCGTTCCAGGACGCGCGATACAGACCGCGCAACCGCGCTGCGGAGGTCGCCGAAGGGGAGGTGGAGGGCGTCCGGGCCGGCCACGATCACCAGGTCGCGCCCGGCGAGCAGGTCGAGCCATGGGCGGATGGTCGCGCGCAGCCGCCGGCGCAGCAGGTTGCGCGACACCGCTGAGCGGATCTCGACAAGTGCGAACCCGATGCGCGCGACGCCGAGGTCATTGTTGGAGAGCTGGGCGCGGACGCCGGCCGAGGAGGCGCGCACGCCCTCGGCGCGGACGGCGGCAAAGCGACGTCGCCCACGCAGGCGATGCCGCGAGATCACCGCGTCGGCGCGGGAGTCAGGCGCTTGCGCCCCTTGCGACGCCGCGCCTTGAGGACCTGGCGTCCACCGGGTGTCGACATCCGGATGCGAAACCCGTGGGTCTTACGCCGGTACTT
>JALZAG010000070.1 GCA_030948445.1 Candidatus Dormiibacterota bacterium | reverse complement strand
GCCATCGCGCTGATCATGGCGGCGCTGCCGAGCATGAAGGAGCGCGGCGGCCACATCATCAACATCACCTCGATCGGGGGCCAGACGTACCCGCCGCGCTTTGCCGCGTACGTGGCCAGCAAGGCTGCGCTCGACGCCTACTCGCGTTGCCTCGCGCCCGAGGTCGCCGCCGACGGCATCGACATCACCACCGTGCACATGCCACTGGTGCGCACGCCGATGATCGCGCCGACGGGCATCTACAAGAACTTCCCCACCATCAGCCCCGAGGAGGCAGCCGAGATGGTGGTGCAGGCGATGATCACGCGCCCACATGAGGTGTCGACACGTCTTGGAAAGTTCGGGGAATTGACCCATGCGATCGCTCCGGGCCTGCACAACCTCATCATGAGCGCCGCGTATCACATGCTCCCCGACAGCGGCGGCCGCTCCAAGGAGAAGGCCGGCGAGCCGAAGGAGGAAGCGCCGGTCACGGCCGAGGCGTACGCGCTGGGCATGCTCATGCGCGGCATCCACCTGTAACAGACCGGCGTGGGGCCTCCGGGCTCTGCCGTACGTCAGGCGGGCGCGGTCAATAGCGTGAGCTCGTCGTCAACGCCCAGGGTGCGGGCCGTCGGTGAGGTCGGCACGGCAGCCTTGGCCGGATGGGTGCGCAGCACGTAGTCGGCGACCGGGTTGGTCACGCCAAACCAGTACTGCTCGTTCTTGTAGTGATGGAGGATGTGAGCCCGCCACACCGCTCGAAATGCCGCGCTGCGCGGCACGTAGGGTGAGTGGATGAGGAAGTGCGACCACTCGTAGCCGAACAGGAACGTAGTCATGGTGGCGAACGCGGTGAGGCCGAGGCGGTGGTCGGCGAAGGCGAGCCCGCTGATCGCGGCGAGGGTCACGAAGAACCCCGCGAGCACCGGCAGTGGCACGAACACCAGCGGGATGTTGCGGGGGTCGCGGTGGTGCATGCGGTGGCGGCGGGCGAACAGGGGGTCGATGCGGCGACCTGCGATGGTGCGCGGACGGAAGTGCAGGACGAACACGTGGAGCAGCCACTCGGCAAATGGTTCCACCGCGAGGATGGCGGCCAGCACCACGAGGTCGGCCCAGCCGAGCCGCCCGACAAGGATGCGCGCGACCACTGCGCCTGCGGCGGCCACTGCCATGAGCCGCGGGCTTCCGTAGGCCGCGAAGATCCGCGCAGCAGTGCGCAGCGTCAGGGTGCGATCCCCGGCCGCCGACGCCGCCCGCAGAGGAATTGCCGCGTCCCGGGGCCCGCTGCTCACCTCGCTCACGGGCACAGTCTACGAGCCGCTGCGCAGCCAGATGGCGACCGGGCCACTGTCGAAGACGCGCTCGTAGGCACCCCCGCCGAGCACGGCGGTGATCTCCGGCCACTGGGCCTGGGCATCATCCGACACGATGATCAGCGTCGGATTGATCGCAGCCACCGTCGTGGCCACCGGTCCGTTGTTGCCCAGCAGGACCTCGTCGTTGTAGATCGGCGGCGTCGGCATCAGGACGGGCAGGTCGGCCAGCGAGTACACCCACGCGTCAGAGGACCAGACCACCGCCGACGCGCCCGAGTACCCGTGGCCGGAGATCCAGGACACGACCGCCGCGTCCGCAGGCACGTGTGCGTCGAAACCATCGTCCCAGTCGCTGTCATCGCCCTGGATGGCCGCGCGCACCGCCCCGCCGTAGTACTGGGTCAGGGTGCGGGTGGAGTTCTGCGCCGGTGACGGAGCGGCCTCGGGCACCCAGTCCAGGCCGGTGACCCGCGCCAGCGCCGCCGCGATCAGCAATGCCGCGACGGCAGGCACGAGCCGCAGTGCATCGCCCCGGCTCATCTCGCGCAGCCGGCGCGGCAGTGGAACAGCCGCGATGGCCAGGCACACCGGCGCGGCCGCGGCGGTCAGGTAGTGCGCGTAGGGCTGCCCGGCCATCGCTGCCACCAGCAGCGCGGCGGCCGCCCACACCAGGACGGCCCAGGTGGCGGTGGGCATTCGCCGGCAGACGACGGCGCCCGCGCAGAGCAGCGCAGCCGCCACGGCGACCGCGGCGATGTGCAGGGCAACCCCGGCGCCGTTCGAGGGCAGCACCGACCGCGTGTAGGGAATGTAGAAGCCCACCAGCGCGAAGGCCACCTTGCCGGCCCCCGCGGTCGCGACCGCAACCGACAACCAGGCGGCCGTGATCACCGCCGCGGTGCCGACGTACGCCACCAGGTCGCGCCACCGGGTGCGCGGGCTCACCGCGATGATCACTGCGAACGCAGCCGCCTCGGCGACGACAGTCTGCTGGTAGGCGATTCCGGCGGCGACGAGCGCGCCCACCACGAAGGGCCACGCAGCGATGCGCCGTGACGACGCCACCGCGTGACGCGGGTCGATGCGCACCAGGAGCAATGCGCCCGCCCACGTGACCGGCGCGATCAGCAGGCTCTCCGGGAGAGCGAGCTCGGCGTCGATGACGGGGAGACCGAGGGCGACGGCGGCGAGCAGGGTGGCCACGCAGGCCCGCCGCGCACCGAGCACACGCGTGGCAGCGAACGCCACCGCAGCGAGGGCTATGAACCCGGTGAGGTAGGTGAGCACGTGGAGCCCCGCCTCGCTCGAGCCGAACAGCCGCACCTCGGCGGCGATGGTCCACGACTGCAGGGGCGGCTTGTTGTTCCAGATCTGGCTGTACAGCACCCGGCCCTTGAGCAGGGACCTGGCCACGCTGACGTAGCTGGCCTCATCGGTGTACCAGTGCGGTTCGAAGAACGAGGGCAAGCGCAGCAGGCTGAAGACCAGGAAGCTGGGGCCGGTCCACCAGAGTGCGCTGCGGCGTGCCGGCGCCCCCAGGTCAGCCCCGCGCAGCCGCATCGTTCGAGGATATCGACGTGCTCATCCTGGGCAGTAATACCACCGCGCAGCTCCGGGTCACTGCGCCACGTCTACGATGGGAGCTCACGAGGAGGTGAACCGGTGGCCGAGAGAGACATCCCCGAGGGATACCCCGACAGCGCACGCGAGGACACAACGCCGCCCGGGCCAGTGGAGTCCCTTGAGGATGCGGACCGCGAGCTCGAAAGTGAGGGCGAGGTGAGCCCGCAGGGGGCACAGCCGGACCTCGGCGATAGCGAGGACGCCTTCAGCGACGCACCCGATGCCGACCAGCTGGCCGCGCTCGAGGTGGGCAACCAGGGCTCGCGTCCCGAGGACGCTGCCAACTTCGAGGACAATGCCGCGGAGTGGTCAAGAGAGCGCGATTGAGCGCTCACGGGTGGCGGTTGCGGTCTGCCCCAGTGATGCTGAGCACCTCGTCGTGGACCAGTCCGTTGGTGGACAGCCCGACGCCCCCGAGCGGACCGTCGCCCGAGCGATCGAGGAAGCGCCCCCCGGCCTCCTCGACGATGAGGGACAGCGCCGCATAGTCCCAAACGTTGGCGCGGGCGGTCCAGCCGATGTCCGCGGTGCCGCGAGCCACGGCGAGGTGCGAGTGCGTGTTGCCCAGCCCGCGCGCCTCCCAGCATTGCTCGGTCATCTCGAGCAGCTCAACCCACATGCCCACCCGCTGGAAGCCGGCAACGGATGAGTGCGCCAACATCGACTCGGCGACACCGCTGACCGCGGACACGCTGATCGACTCGCCGTTGACCGACGCTCCGCCGCCACGGACCGCAGCGTAGCGCTGACCGTCAGCCGGCGTCGATGCCACCGCGACCACGGTGCGCCCGTCGTACTGGAGGGCGATCAGGGTCCCCCACGTCTCCATGCCGCGCACGAAGCTCTTGGTGCCGTCGATGGGGTCGATCACCCAGCGCCAGCCGCCGCGCGCCTCGACGTCGCCGCCGAACTCCTCGCCGACGATGGCGTGGGAGGGCCGGTGCACCGACAGCATCTCCCGCACGGTGCGTTCGATGCCGCGGTCGGCCTCGGTCACCGGGGTCATGTCAGGCTTGGCGTGGACGATGAGGTCGCGGGCGCGGAACCTGTCCATCGAGATCGAGTCCGCCGCGTCGGCCAGCTGGTGGGCGAACGCCAGCTCCTCCTCGAGCGCGGCGATCGACGTGTCGAACACGGGCCAAGGGTACCGGCCACCCGGGATGCGACGCCCGTCGTACCCTAGAGGCAGCCCAACACTGATCAGGAGTCACGTACACATGGCCCATCGCAAGCTGCCGATCTTCGACGAGAAGGGTTTCGTGATCCTCCGCGATTTCGAGGGACCGGCGATCCCCAGAGAGGAGTGGATGGGTCTCGAGTACATGGACTGGAAGAGCGGCGGAGACACCAACTTCGCCCCGCTGGCCTCGGCCAAGGGCGAGATGGAGTGCGCGGGCTTCTGGGATCACGGCAAGCCCGACAAGGATGGGATCTGGACCAAGAACAAGGAGATCGCGCCGTCGCTGGTGCGCTACGTGGAGTCGGTCGGCTCACGGTACGGGCGCGTGCGTGTCATCAAGCTGAATCCCAGCGACGAGGACTTCGCGGTGCGCCAGCTGCACCTCGACGACAACAACCGTCTCAACCCTGACGGCGAGGGCTGGGTGGTGCGTTCGTGGCTGGAGTTGACCGATAACAACGCCGCCTTCATCCTCCGTGAGGAGAAGGAGGACGAGGGCACGGAGTCACGCATCGCGTTGCACGCCGGCATGCAATTCGTCATCGACACCCAGCGTCTCTGGCACGTGGTGCACAACCCGGGCCCCGAGCCCCGCTACGCGCTGATCACCTCATGGGAATCCGGCGACGCTCTGCAGGCGTGGATCGACGCCCAACTGCCGGTTGGCGAGGGCGCCACCGCTCGCTGACGGCGCGTAACGTCACAGGCCAATGGCGTCGGGGTCGAGCGCTTCGCCGCACAGGGGACAGAATTCGGCGGCGGCGTCGTCCACCAATTCGCCGCAGGCTGGGCACTGTTGTGGTGGCATTGCGCTCTCCCGTGGTGGCCGTCCGGTTCGACTCAACGATGCCAGTCGGACGCGGACGGTGCGCGGCCAAAAGAGTCGCGACGCGTCAGCCAGCCACCACGCGGTTGGCGATCCGGCCGATGCCCTCGATCTCCACCTCACAGAGCTGCCCGGGCTCGAGCCACGGTGGTGGGGTGCGTCCCATCGCCACACCGGCGGGCGTGCCGGTGAGGATGACGTCGCCGGGCTCGAGGGTGGTCGCCATGCTGCAATGCGCGATGAGCGTCTCGATGGTGAAGATCATCAAGGCAGTGCTCGAATCCTGACGCGTCGCACCATCGACACGGCAGGTGATGCGCAGCTTCTGCGGCTCCCCGATCTCGTCGCGGGTGACGATCGCAGGGCCGAGAGGACAGAACCCATCGAACGACTTGCCGCGCACGTATTGCCCCGTGGCCATCTGAGCGGTGCGGGCCGAGAGGTCATTGGCACAGCAGTAGCCGAACACGTGGTCGAACGCGCGCGCCTGCGCGATGTCTCGACCGCGGCGACCGATGACCACCGCCAGCTCGGCTTCATAGTCGAGGTCCTGCACGAAGGGCGGCCGGG
>JALZAG010000052.1 GCA_030948445.1 Candidatus Dormiibacterota bacterium | reverse complement strand
TCTAGCCTCCTCGTTATGGAGGTCTGCGCCCCGCTCCTCACCATCCCGGTCAGCTTCTTCGACCACCAGACCGGCCTCAGCGCTCTCGCCCTGCAACACGTGCGCGCGGATGGTCGCACCGCTCTCGTGTACCACGATGCTCCGGGAACGGCCGCCGCTCGGCCGCTGCTCAGCGGCGTCGCGGAAACGCTCATGGCTGGGCTCGCTCCCGGGCACACCCTCGCTGTGATCGAAAGCAACGTCCCCGAGCACTGTGCCGAACCCTTCGTCTACGCCAGGGTGAGCCTGTCATTCACCGCGTGGACAGGGCACATCAGCGCAGCCACCGAACGCGTCATCAGCGCAGACGCGGTGGCCCGAGCGTGCGGGATCGACGTGTGCGAACTGCTGCGGACGCAGGCACTCGTGCTGTCCATGCACCGCCCGCGCGCCTGCGCATTCCCCGGCTTCCGTCAGCTGGGACTCGGTGACCGCAACCGCCGCGCCCTCGCCGTGGCCTGAGGGCGGCGCGCCACCGCCCGCGTCCGCAGCGGACCCAACTCTGCGGATGGGCAGAAGTCGTTGAGCACGCACCGCGGGCAGCGCGGCGAACGAGCCACGCACACGCGGCGGCCGTGGAGGATCAGCCGCAGGCTCAGATTGGTCCACTCCCCCGCCGGCACCATCGAACACACGTCGGCCTCGATGTCCACCGGGTCGGTGGCCGTGGTCAGGCGCAACCGTGCGCTGAGCCGAGTGACGTGCGTGTCCACGGGGAATCCGGGCAACCCGAAGCCCACCCCGAGGACCACGTTGGCGGTCTTGCGACCTACCCCACGCAGGGTCACCAGGTCGGCCATCAGCGGCGGCACCTCGCCTCCGTAACGGCCCACCACGTCCTGGGCCATCTCCCGGATTGCCCGCGCCTTCATCCGGAAAAACCCGGTTGACCGGATGATCTCCTCGACATCCTCCTGGCGCGCCTGCGCGAGCGCCTGCGCAGTTGAGTACTTCGCAAACAACACCGGCGTGACCATGTTCACCCGCTCGTCCGTGGTCTGGGCGCTCAGAATGGTGGCGACGAGCAGCTGCAGCGCAGA
The DNA here is from genome assembly GCA_030948445.1 of Candidatus Dormiibacterota bacterium. The sequence continues at coordinate 1,676 of JALZAG010000052.1, read as the reverse complement.
TCGGTGCACCAGCGCGCACTCCGCCTGCGGGTACTCCGCCCTCAACCTGTCGACGACCATCGGCACACGCGCTCGAGCCCCGGCCGGAAGCCTCCGTCGCGGCATCAGCCGGCCCGGCCGAGTCGAACCGAACGCAGGGCGTCGTCAACGGGCTCGAGCGCGATCCCGGCGGCGGCCCACAGCGGGAAGTAGTCGAGCCGGGTGGCGCCGTGCACCTGGAGACGGCTGCGACCCGTGTAATCCCAGGGGATCACTCCCGCGACGCGCTGGATGAGCCTGCCGGTCAGGTACTCGACGCCGATGATTGCGGCTGCGTATACCGCTGCGCGCTGCGGCAGTGGTTCTGTGCGCAGGCGGTCGTGGACGGGTTCGTACAGCACTGCGCACAGCCCGTAGATCGGCGGCATCCACAGGTAGGTGTGGCCCTCAAGTCGAGCGCTCCTGGTCGAGCGGTGCAGGCTCGCTTCCACGGCGGTGAACACCACTTCGCCCACCGTTCCCAGCAGGGCGTAGGCGGCGGCTCGCTCGCGACGGCGAAGGCGGCGAAGTGGCATCGCGCCATGCTAGCAATGGGCCCGGCACGGCCATCGCGGAGGGCCAACAGGTCCCTCTTCCTACAATGCCGCTGTTTCAACCGAGCGAAATTTCGGGGTCACCACAGTGCGCTTCAAGATCACCGTCGTCGGTGCCGGCAATGTCGGAGCCACCCTGACGCAGCGTCTGGCCGAGCGCAACTACGCCGACCTGGTGCTGGTGGACATCGTCGAGGGGCTGCCCCAGGGCAAGGCGTTGGACATGCTCGAGGCCGGTCCCATCGTTGGCTACGATTCGCTCGTCACCGGCACCAACGCTTACGAAGAGACCGCCGGGTCGGACGTTGTCCTGATCACCAGCGGCGTAGCGCGCAAGCCCGGCATGTCGCGCGACGACCTGGTGATGACCAACGCCAAGATCGTCGCGTCGGTCGCACGCCAGGTGGCCGAGAAGTCGCCCGACGCGGTCATCGTGGTGGTGAGCAACCCGCTCGACGCCATGGCCCAGGTCGCAAAGGCGGTCAGCGGCTTTCCCCGGCAGCGCGTGATCGGTATGGCCGGCGTGCTCGACACCGCCCGATTTCGCACGTTCATCGCGCAGGAGCTCGACGCGTCGGTGGCCGACGTCGCGGCCTACGTGCTCGGCGGACACGGCGACACCATGGTGCCGCTCACGTCGGTCACCACCGTCGCCGGCGTGCCGGTGGCAGACCTGATCCCGGCTGAGCGCCTGGAGACGATCGTGCAGCGGGCACGGGACGGGGGTGCGGAGATCGTGGCCCTGCTGAAGACGGGCAGCGCCTACTACGCACCGTCCGCCGCGGCCGCCCAGATGACCGACGCCATTCTCCTCGACACCCGCCAGGTGCTCCCATGCGCCGTCTTCCTTGAGGGCGAGTACGGAATCAAGGGGTTGTACACCGGGGTGCCGGCACGCCTCGGTGCCGGCGGACTGGTTGAGGTCGTCGAGGTGGCCCTCTCCGAACAGGACCGGGCGGCGCTGCACCGCTCGGCATCGTCCGTCCAGCAACTGGTCGAGCTGATGGATTCGCGCCGAGCGGACATCGACCCATCCATGCCCGCGCTGGGCGAGGCGGTCGCGGTCGGCTGACCGAGCCGCCCGGGATCAGACGATCGCGCCAC
>JALZAG010000014.1 GCA_030948445.1 Candidatus Dormiibacterota bacterium | reverse complement strand
TCAGCAGGATCACGTGCCGCGGACATGAGCAGGCGCGCCTCATCCTCCGCAAAGACGCAACCGGCGGCGCGCAGGCGGTTCACGACTAGGGCGGAAGAGGTGGCGGCCGCGGGACGAGGGATGACGGGTGCTCCGCTGCGGGACGGGGGAGGCCGGTGGACGGGCACCGGCGTGGCGCGACCGAGCGTACTTGAAGGCCAAACCACGGGGCGGCCTGCGGGGGTGGGGGCGACTCCGCCCGACCCCAAGGCCACGTCGCCCACCGTGAGCGCCACGCCACTGGCTCGATGAGCCTGGTGGTCGCCAGCGCCCTCAGCCGAGCATGTAACGCAAGTACACGACACCGTTGGCAAAGCGGTGCTCATCGACTAACGCGAGCCTCAGGCGCGCGTTATCTGGAAGGGATCGCGTCCCCCCGCCAACGACGACCGGTGTGATGAAGACGTGGTGCTCATCGACCAGCCCGGCCGTGAGCGCGTGGGCTGCCAGGCCGGGGCCACCGATTGTGATGTGGTGGCGTGACGCGCGTTTCATCTCCCGGACGCTGACTGGATCGAAGTCGCGCTCGAGCCTCGTCTGGGCGCTCGACACCCCTGGCAGCGTCTTCGAGTACACCACCTTCTCCGCCGCCTGCCAGATTGTTGTGTAGTCCCGTGACACCTCACGCTGGCCCGGAAGCGCGTTCGCCGTTTCCCAGTACATCATCGTCTCGTACATGCGGCGGCCGTAGAGGTAGGTGCCTGCTGAACGCTCGAGATCGTTGACGAACGCGTGCACATCATCGTCTGGTGCCGCCCAGTCAAAGTTCCCGTCCCGATCAGCGACGTACCCATCCAGCGATGTGATCGCGGAGTAGATCAGCTTGGCCATCAACCAGGAGCCTAACGTGCGGCACGCCCTCGTGGCTGCGGAAGCCAACGAGGCGAGCGGTGGGGTTGCAGTTGTCGACGGTGTCCCGGGCCACGCTCACCTCTGCGGGCCTACGATCGGTTGATGACGTCGACGGCGCGGGTGTCGCTTCCTCTTCTGCCCAGGCTGGCACTACTCGGTGGCAGCCTGACCGCCGTCATCGACGGGGCGCGGCTCCTCCTTGCGGTGCTGTTCAGCGGAATCGACACCCTCTTCAACGACTTCTACGACTACTGGGGTGCCGCCGCGCTTCTCAACAAGGGCGGCAACCCGTACGACATCAATGCGCTGAGCGGGGTGCTTCACGCAGCAGGACTGCACACCACCGTGGGCGGTGGGTACTCGTACCCCGTACTCCTCGCCCAGGTACTGCGTCCGTTGGCTCTGCTGCCGCCGCGGACGGCTGCGTTGCTGTTCTCCGCGGTGAGCATCGCAGCGCTCGCGTTGGCGGCGAGCCTGCTCCTCGGCGCGTTCCATCCCCTGCGGCTGCGGTACGCAGTCATCGGCGGCGTTGTCATCGCGGTCTTCCCGCCGCTGATGGGCTCGCTGTATTTCGGACAGGTCAACCTGCTGGTGCTGGTGGCGCTGGCCTTCGCCTGGCGCCGCCTCGCACCGGGACCGTGGATCGCGGCTGCCGTAGCCGTGAAGCTCTACCCGGCGACCGGCTTCCTCAGCTATGTGACCCGTCCCTCGCGAGAATCGCGACTGCAGCTGGTTACCGGAGCGGCGGTTCTCGCGGCGCTGGGTCTGCTCCCGCAGATCGGCACTCGTGGCAGCTTCCTGGGCCAGACAGGGGCCCTTCTGGCGCCGGACCCCTACTGGACCAACGCGTCGGTGAACGGCTGGGTCAGTAGGCTCACCCTCTCGTCCGACTGGACCACTCCCCCACTGTCCGGGCTGGCCACGGGCCCGATCGTGGTGTTGGTGTGTGCTGTGCTCGCACTCGCGACGGTGGCCGTCCTGGTGCGTGGACGGGACGCGGCGGCGTCGGGGCGCCTAGCCCTCTGTCTGTTTCTTGGTGTTGTCATCGCTCCGAAGAACTCCTTCTGGAACTACGCGCCTCTGATCCTGACCATCGCCTCGGTGTGGCAGCTGCGGGCGGAGCACAAGTGGCCGGTAGCGCTTACCGCAATCGGATGGCTCCTCATCCAGGCTCAGTCGCAGATCGACTCCGCGCGCGACACCTTCTACCGCGGCGGTTCGTATCTCACGTGGTTGTCCGGGTTGGCGTTATACGGCGCGCTGTTGATCGGGGGCTCACTGGCCTGGTTGCTGCTCACGAGTCGAACACCGACCAGCAGATCTCATTTCGCAATCGCTGATCCTCCAGGACGAGGTCGCGAATCACATCCGGGAGGTGTTCGCGCTGCCATCGGCACTCGAGCCGGCGGGCGCTCTCGCCCTCGCATCCGGGGGCAGCCGCACGTGCAGCCCTGATGGCATAGGCCGCAGCACCGAGCTCGTGCGCTGCGACATGCGCCACCACGGCCGCCTGGCCGGCAGCATATGCGGCGTGCCGAGCGGCTCCGCTCAGCTCTCGTGCCGCGGCCATGGCATGGCCACCCGCCGCGCGCGACTGAGACATCCGGATCTCGCCGCGGGCCCATGCCCGAATTTGCTCGATCGCCTGGCGGGGCCGCGCGTCCGCGGGCTGTACCGACTCGAAGAGACGCAGAACGTGTTCTGCGCACGCGGCCGCCCACAAAGCCAGGAGCTGGTGATCGGAGTCCGTGAGCGTCCCCCCGCGGCGGATGGTGATGAAACGAGGGTCGCGGTCTTTGGGGAGGATCACAGTTGCATCGCTCCGTACCTCTGCTCGACGTAGATCTCAGCCACCGATGAGGACAAGAGTCTGGTAGGACCCTAGGGTGCGTTCCAGGACAGGGTCAAGCTCAGTTTGGACCATGCTGCGATCCTTTACGCTGGTGACGTGACGGTTCAGCGAATGGACAACGTCGGCATCGTTGTGGAATCCCTCGATGACGCTATCTCGTTCTTTGCCGAGCTCGGCCTCGAGCTCGAAGGGCGATCCACAATCGGAGGAGAGTGGGCAGAGCGCGTCACGGGGCTGCACCCCATGCGCGTCGAGATCGCCATGATGCGCACGCCGGACGGCCATAGCCGGCTCGAGATCTCGCGATTTCTCACGCCGTCTACCGTCGCCGATCACCGGACCGCCCCCGTGAACGCTCTCGGTTACCTACGCATCATGTTCGCCGTAGACGACATCGACGATACGCTCGCCCGGCTACGCAAGCATGGCGCGCAGCTTGTCAGCAGCGAAGTGGTGCAGTACGAAGATGCCTACCGGCTCTGCTACATACGCGGGCCCGAAGGACTACTCATAGGGCTGGCCGAGCAACTCACCTGAACCCCACCGAGAGCGGTGTGTGTGTGTGCGGGAGCGGTGTGGAGCGGTAGCAGGAGCCGACCCTCGACATCCATTCCTGAACGTTGGACATGTCGGCGGCCTAACGAGCGGGGCGCCACATCGTGGTCACCGCGGGACCGTCGCCTGGATATGAGAACTCGCCGACCGCGGCGAATCCAGCGCTTGCGTAGCGGGGGTTGTTCGCCGGGTTCGATGACTCGAGATACGCGGCGCAGTGTTCCTCGTCGATCAACGCCAGGTCGTGCGCGAGCAGTTGCATACCCAGGCCTTGACCGCGGTGGTCGGGATGCGTCCCCAAGAGAGATAGGTAGTAGTGCGGCTCTGAACGAGGGTGGGCAGCATCAAATCGCCTCAACAGCTCGTGGAAATTGTCCGCTTCCGAACCAAGGCCACCCGCCAGCTCAGACATGCGCTCCTCCTGCTCGGGTGAAAATTCAGTCCCCCCTGGCGGAATCCAGAGCGAGGCCGCGCCACCGCCGGCCAGCAACCATGTCCATGGGTACCGCGACGGTCCCTCGACGAACAGGCGCCAAAATGGTCGCCGCTGCTCGTCGCCGAGCGAGCTCATCGCACGACTCCAGATGGGGTCGTTGCGGAACGCAAGCTCAATAATCGTGACGACCAATCCAAGGTCAGCCGGCGTTGCCCGACGCGCAGAGACTTCGCCCTCCATGGAGGGCGAACAGTACCGCAGTCATCGGTCAGATTCCGCGATCCTGCCGGGCCGAGTGGGAATGCTGCGCTCCAACTGGACTTGGTCGAAACGGCTGCAACGGGTGTTGCCGAGAATCCGGATGCCAACAATCGCCCCGGTCGCCACAGAGGGACTTCTCCGACGGATGGGCCTCAGTTTCGCGGGGCGGCGTCGTCGTCTGCGCCGAGGCGGACGCCAGGGCGACATCGACAATCGCTGCCAGGGGGTACCGCGGCCGGTCGCTGACGCCTCTTCGAAAGCAACCGTGCCGAGGGTGGAGCGAGCGCGCTCCAAGTGCTCGCGATTGATGGCTGCGTCAGGCGGATGGGGGCGCATGGCGATGCGGTCGCGCAACCGCTCCGCTGCCCCGGCCAGAAGTACCGTCGTTGCCGGGTCCGTGTCGCTGCACAGGCAGGCAACAGCCTCGAGGCCCTCGGCGATGCTCCATCCATCGCCAAGGTCCGCGGCCACTTGCATGGCCTCCCGTATGAACGCCGAAGCCTGGAGTGACTGCCCCTGTGCGATCGCTGTATGGCCGAGTTCGACGAGCGTGCGCGCAGTGAAGTGTCGATCGCCCAACTCGGAGTACACGGTCACGGCTCGTGACAGCAGACGCCCCGCCTCCTCCGGTCGTCCGGCCGCTAGGTGAGCGGTGCCGAGA
>JALZAG010000013.1 GCA_030948445.1 Candidatus Dormiibacterota bacterium | reverse complement strand
GGCCTTGGCCTTGTTCTTGTGCTGGGATTTCTCGTCCTGACAGGTGACCACCAGACCGGTGGGCAGGTGGGTTATCCGGACCGCTGAATCGGTGGTGTTGACGCTCTGGCCGCCCGGTCCCGTGCTGCGGAAGACGTCGACCTTGATCTCACTCTCGTCGACGGATATCTCCACCTCATCCGCCTCGGGGAGCACCACCACACTGGCCGCCGAGGTGTGGACGCGCCCCTGCGATTCGGTTTCGGGCACACGCTGGACCCGATGCACGCCGGACTCGAACTTCAACTTCGAGTACGCGGCGCGGCCGTGCACCTCGAAGATCACCTCTTTGAAGCCGTGTGTGCCTGACTCACTCATCTCGAGGAGCTCCACGCGCCAGCGTTGCCGCTCGGCGTAGCGGCTGTACATTCGAAAGAGATCGGCCGCGAAGATCGCTGCCTCGTCGCCTCCGGTGCCAGCGCGGATCTCAACGACGACATCCCGTTCGTCGTTGGGGTCGGTTGGGATCAGCAGGGTGCGCAGCCGCTGCTGGGCCTCGTCTTCACGCGCGTGTTGCGCTGTCTCCTCCTCCGCCGCCATGGCCACGATCTCGGGGTCGCTCTCGCTGTGCTGGAGTTCCTGTGCCTCAAGCACCGCCTGGTGGGCACCGCGCCACGCGCGTCCGGTCTCGACCACCTCGCGCAGCCGTGCCTGCTCCTGCGAGAGCCGCTGGACTCGGTCGTGGTCGCCGTACACGGCGGGCTGGGCGAGCAGGGCTCCGATCTCGTCGAAGCGTTCTTCGAGCGCACGCAACCGGTCATCGAGCGCAGCCATGGCCGGGAAGGTTAGGTGGCTGTGGTGTCGTGCAGTTCGGCGACAGAGCCCTCACCGGCGCGGGCGGCCGCGAGCGCGGTGATGGCGACCTCGATCTGACGGTCGTCGGGCTCACGTGTGGACAGACGCTGGGTGGCGAGCACTGGCACGAGCGCGATTCGTCCGCCGGTGGTGTGTCGGACTCGAGCCAGTCCGCGGATTGCCTCGTACGAGATGCCGGCCACCACGGGCACGAGCGCGATCTGCAGCGCTATCCGCACTGGCACAGGCAGCACACCGAGAGGAGCGAAGACGATGACGCTCACCAGTGCGACCACCACCAGGAAACCCGTGCCGCAGCGCGGGTGCAGCCGGCTTGCGGGGCGAACGTTGGCGACGTCGACCGTGGCGCCCGACTCCAGGCAATTGATCGCCTTGTGCTCGGCGCCGTGGTATTCGAAGAGCCGGCGCACGCTGCGCAACCGGCCGATCGCGGCCAGGTAGCCCAGCAGGATCAGCGCGCGAACGCCGCCCTCGATGAGGACGCCCACGACGCTTCGTTGCGAACCGCGGTGAAGAACCCCGGCGAGCAACAGGGGAAGTCCGATGAAGAGCACCAGTGCGAACACCATCGACACGGCAACGGTGGCGCGCAGGGTGTTGGCGGTGAGCTCCGCCTCCTCGCCGAGCTGCACGTTGGCCGACCACTGTAGCGCGCGCATCCCCAGCGACAACATCTCGTAGAGGCCGGCGACCCCGCGCAGGAATGGCTTGGCCCACATCGGGTTGGTGTTGACGCGGGAGTTGAGCATCTCCGAGGTGACAGTGATGCTGCCGTCCGGCCGGCGCGCCGCCACGGCGTAGTGGTCGCGGCCACGCATCAACACGCCCTCAATCACGGCCTGACCACCGTAGAAGAACATCTGAGGAGGCGCGGTGGCGGCGTTGAGCGCCGCGGTGAGGAGGATGTCGCGGACGCGGGGACGGCGCATGACAGTCACTCTACGCGCGCACTGACTCGGCGACGACACGAGCGTGACTCGACCGACCGGGTGCCGGTCAGCCTGCGTCGGCGGTCTGTGTGCCTGTCTTGGCGGCGGCGCGGCGGCGGAAGCGCTCCACCTGGCCGCCGGTGTCGATGATGCGCTGGGTGCCGGTGAAGAACGGATGGCACACCGAGCACACCTCGGTCTTCAGCTCAGGCAGCGTCGAGCCGGTGGTGAAGGTGTTGCCGCACAGGCA
>JALZAG010000272.1 GCA_030948445.1 Candidatus Dormiibacterota bacterium | reverse complement strand
GCCGGTCGCCTTCGGAGTCTGGAGCAAGACGCCAAGCATCACCAGCACTCCGAGTACGTCCTGGGCGACGGCGAAACCGACCTTCACGCAACGAAACCTCCTGGTGCCACGGACCGGGAGTATACGGGCCCAGTGCGGTTGGGCCCGCCTGCGACGGTGCGAATGACCACTGTTTTGTGTATTCTCTGACGCCATGTTGTCTCGGCCAGCTCTGCTCTGCCTGGCCATCCTCACGCTGTCAGGATGCGCGCCAGCGCCGCCAGCAAGCATCCGCCAGGGTGCGGTGTTCGGTACAGCCCGCGCAGTCCTCGGTCCCGCGGCAGCGGTGCGCGTGGGCGGCGACGTGGTGACCGTGTTGCGCAGCGGCGAGCCCACCTTCGCGGAGATCCGCAGGCTGCTGGAGCAGGCACGATCGTCCATCGACGTCGAGGTCTACGAGTTCGGTCGGGCCGACCTGGCATCGGCGCTGACCGCTGCGCACGCGCGCGGTGTCGCCGTCACTGTGATCGCCGACCCCTCGGAGGCCGCCACCACCGCCACAGCCCTCACCCTGCGCGCCTCCGGCATCGACGTCGTCGACTACCCGGTCCGCACCCGGATGATCGACCACGTCAAGCTGCTCGACGTCGACGGTTCGGTGGCGGTTGTCGGTGGCATCAACTGGGGCTCGGGCTCGTATGCCAACCACGACTTCGACGTCGAGGTACAGGGCCCAGTCGTAGGCAACCTCGGTCGTGTGTTCACACGAGACCTGGTCACCTGCGGCCGGACCGCGGTGGTGCCCGAGGCGAGTGTTGATCCCGCGGTGGTGGTGGCAGCCACACTTCCCGGCGCCGAGATCCTCCCCATGGTGATCGCAGCGATCGCCAGCGCGCGGCGGAGCCTTGACGTCGCCATGTACACGCTCACCGATGCCGACGCCGTCGCCGCCATGGAAGCGGCCCAGGCCCGCGGCGTGTCGGTCCGCGTGCTGCTCGACCCCAGCGAGAGGCCGAGCGACCCGTCGGCCACTTCACTCCGTGCTCATGGCGTGGCGGTGCGCCTCTATCGCAGTACGGGCGAGAAACTGCACGCCAAGGCCGCGATCGTCGACGGATCGACGGTGGTCCTCGGCAGCGCCAACTGGACCGTCAGCGGCTTCACGCACAACCATGAGCTCGATGTGGCGATCCCGGCGAGTCGGGGCGTGGCCGCCTCGCTCGAGGAGCAGTACCAGCGCGACTGGACGGCGAGTGCCTGAGCACGGTATGCGGTCAGAAGAGGCTGCGCCCGGTCATCTCTGCCGGCACCGCAAGCCCCATGGCGGCCAGCACCGTGGGGGCCACGTCGGCGAGCCCACCGCCGTTCCGCAGCCGGGTGGCGTCCGTGCCGCAGAGGATGACCGGCACCGGACTGGTGGTGTGCGCGGTGAGGGGCGAGTTGTCGCGCACGTCCACCTTCAGCTCGGCGTTGCCATGGTCGGCGGTGATCAGCAGGCCGCCGCCCGCAGCCAGCGCGGCCCGTTCGATCCTGTCCAGGCACCCGTCGACCACCTCGACAGCGCGGACGGTGGCGTCGAAGATGCCGGTGTGCCCGACCATGTCGGGATTGGCGAAGTTGACGATGACCAGAGCGTCGCGTCCCCCCTCGATGTGATCGACGACTGCGTCAGTGATCGCCTGCGCGCTCATCGCGGGGGTGGTGTCGTAGGTCGCCACCCGGGGCGACGGCACCAGCAATCGTTCCTCGCCACGGAATGGATCCTCGCGACCTCCATTGATGAAGTAGGTGACATGGGCGTACTTCTCGGTCTCGGCAACATGGAACTGCTCCAGCCCGGCTCCCGCCACCTCCTCGGCCAGGGTGTGCGAGACGTCCTGGCGCGCGAAGGCGACATGGGCAGCGAGATCGCGCTCGTACTCGGTGAACGTGACGAAGTGGAGATCCTCGAGAACGCGTGAGCGTTCGAAGCCAGCGAAGTCGCGATCCACAAGCGCATGGCTCAGCTGGCGGGCGCGGTCGGGACGAAAGTTGAAGAACACCACCGAGTCGCCGTTCTCGATCCGCACGGGGTGTGCGGCGTCAGTGCCCACGGAGACGGGCGGGAGGAACTCGTCGGTGACACCCTGTGCGTACTGCGACTCAATGTACTCCACGGCGTCGGGAACCACCCTGCAGGGACCGTCCCCGGCAAGCTGCTCATAGGCGGCCCGGGTACGCTCCCACCGTGTGTCGCGGTCCATCGCGAAGTAGCGTCCAGCAACACCGACAACGCGTCCGCATCCAGCCGCGCTGAGCTCGTCGATGAACCGGCCGACAAACCCTGCGGCGCTGGTCGGCGGTTCGTCACGACCGTCGGTGAAGGCATGGAAGTACACCCGGGTCAACCCACGTCGCCGCGCCAGCTCGGCAAGGGCCACCGCGTGCGCCTGGTCGCTGTGCACGCCTCCCGGAGAGGTGAGACCGAGGCAGTGCAAGGCTGTGCCCCGCTGGATCGCAGCATCGACCGCCTGGCACAGCGCGGGGTTGTCGAAGAAGCTGCCGTCGGCGATAGCGCGGTTGATGCAGGTCAATGGCTGGTAGATCACCCGCCCTGCGCCGATGGTGAGGTGCCCCACCTCGGAGTTGCCCTGCTGGCCCGACGGTAGGCCGACGGCCTCGCCGCTGGCGGCGACGGCGGTCCACGGCCACCTGCGCATCAAGCGATCGACCGTCGGCGTCGCGGCGGCTGCGATGGCGTTGCCGAACGATTCGTCCGACTGCCCCCAGCCGTCGAGGACGGCGAGCACGAAGGGCCTGACCGCGCTCACCCCGGGCCGGCTGCCAGTGCCGCCGCGGCGACGATGTCGGCGAAGACGTCCGGTTTCAGGCTGGCACCACCGATCAGCCCGCCGTCGATGCCGGGCCGAGCGAAGAGGTCGGCGGCGTTGTCTGCGGTCACGCTGCCACCGTAGAGCACGCGTGGCGCCTCACCTGCGCGTTTCGCGACCGTTTGCCCGATGTGCCGACACACCTCATCGGCCTGGTCCGGCGAGGCGGTGCGGCCGGTGCCGATCGCCCACACGGGCTCGTAGGCGATGACCCACTCGTCGATGCCTGGCGCTGCATCGGCTCCGGCCAGCACCGCCTCGAGCTGACGGTCGACGACCGCGAAGGTGGCCCCGGCGTCGCGCTCCACCTCGGTCTCCCCCACCGCCAGGATCACGAGCAGTCCCTGACGACGGGCCGCGGCGAATTTTCGCGCGGTCTGCTCATCGGTCTCGCCGAGCAGGTGCCTCCGCTCCGAATGGCCGACCAGGACAAGGTCGCACCACCCCGCCAGCATCGACGGTGAGATCTCCCCAGTGAAGGCCCCGGCTTCCTCCCAGTACACGTCCTGCGCACCCAGCAACACCGAGCTCGTGGAAAGCACGTCGCGTACAGCCCAGAGGTGCACGAAGGGAGGCAGCACGGCAACCTCCACGCCGCTCTCCTGCCCGCATCGCTCCACCACCGCGCGCGCGAGCGCGACGCCCTCGGGGACGGTGGTGTTCATCTTCCAGTTGCCGGCAACCATCGGCAACCGGCGCCGCTGCGCGGGATTCAGGGAACCACCGCCGGGCGATCGGCTAGGGCGGACACGCCCGGAAGGGTGCGCCCCTCGAGGAACTCGAGCGAGGCGCCACCACCGGTGCTGATGAAGTCGATTTTGTCTGCAACCCCCGCATCCTCCACCGCGGCGCCGAGGTCCCCGCCGCCGACGACGGTGAAAGCCCCGCTCTCGCCAAGCGCCCTCGCCACCGCGCGGGTGGCACGGGCGAAGGCGTCGACCTCGTAGATACCCAGAGGTCCGTTCCAAACCACCGTGCCGGCCGTTGCGACATCTGCTTCGATGGCAGCCACCGTCGCCGGACCGACGTCGACGACCATGCGTTCCTCTGGGATAGCGTCCCAGTCGACCACCTCGGTGGGAGCGCCCTCGGTGGGCTCGACGGTCACCACCACATCCACCGGCAGCCGGAGCACGTGGCCGCCGACAGAGTCGAGCAACTCACGCGCCACCTGCACCTGGTCCTCCTCGACCAGCGAGCGCCCGGTCTGCACACCCTTGGCACGGAAGAATGTGCACGCCATTGCGCCGCCAACGTGGAGGCTATCGACGCGCTCGAGGAGGTTGGTGAGAACGCCAAGCTTGCTGGAGATCTTGGCACCCCCGAGCACGGCGACCAGGGGTCGGCGTGCATCGCCGAGGACGCGACCGAGTACCTCGAGCTCGCGCGCCATGAGATACCCGGCCACCGCCGGGAGGAGGCGGGCGATGCCCTCGGTCGACGCGTGCGCGCGATGCGCAGCGCCGAAGGCGTCGTTGACGTAGACGTCGGCAAGGCCTGCCAGGCGCTGCGCCAGCGCTGGATCGTTGCGCTCCTCACCACCCTCGAAACGCACGTTCTCGAGCATGGCCACGTCGCCCTCGGACAGCGCGGCAACCGTCGCCTCTGCCGACGGCCCAACCACGTCGCGTGCAACCAGCACATCAACTCCGAGAAGCTCGCCGAGGCGATCGGCCACCGGCTGCACGCTGAGGGACCGGTCGACCTGCCCGCCGGGCCGGCCCAGGTGGGTGACGATGATCACCCGCGCCCCGCGCTCGCGAAGCGCCTCGATCGTCGGCAGCGCCTCGCGGATGCGGCGGTCATCACCGACCCGACCCTTGCGAAGGGGGACGTTGAAGTCGACGCGCAGCAGCACGCGCTTGTTGGCGACGTCGATGTCGTCGATGGTCGCCTTGGTCATCGAGCGCCGGTCAGAGACGCCCGGCGACGTGCTCGGCGAGGTCGACGACCCGGCATGAGTATCCCCACTCGTTGTCGTACCACGAGAGCACCTTCACGGTGCGGTCGGCCACGACCATCGTGGAGGGTGCGTCAACGATTGACGAGTGGCTGTCGTGCAGGAAATCGATCGAGACCAACTGTTCATCGCAGACGGCCAGGATCCCGTTGAGCGCACCGTCGGCCGCCTCGCGGAACGCGGCGTTGACGGCGTCGGCGGTCACTGCCCGCCCCAGGGTGACGGAAAGGTCGACCAGGCTCACGTCGCTGACCGGCACCCGTAGCGACATGCCGTGCAACTTGCCCTTCAACTCCGGCATCACCAGTGACATCGCCTTGGCCGCACCGGTCGACGTCGGGATGATCGACAGGCCGGCGGCGCGTGCGCGGCGCAGGTCCTTGTGCGGGGTGTCGAGCAGGACCATGTCGTTGGTGTAGGCGTGCACGGTGGTCATCAGGCCCGCCTCGATGCCGAAGCTGTCGCTGAGCACCTTGGCAACCGGCGCCAGGCAATTGGTGGTACACGAGGCGTTGCTGATCACATGGTGCTCGGCCGGGTTGTAGGCGGTGTGGTTCACGCCCAGGCACACCGTGATGTCCTCGTTGCTCGCCGGTGCAGAGATGATCACCTTGCGGGCCCCGGCATCGATATGCGCTCGCGCCTTGGTGGCATCGGTGAAGAAACCCGTGGACTCGATGACGATGTCCACACCAAGGTCACCCCACGGCAATCGCTGCGGGTCGCGCTCGGCAAGAACGGTGAGCCTGCTCCCCTCAACCGCTATCTGGTCGCCCTCGGCGCTCACGGATCCTGGGAAACGTCCGAGGATCGAATCGTGCTTGAGCAGGTGCGCGAGCGTGACCGCGTCGGTGAGGTCGTTGACGGCCACGATCTCGAGCTCGGAGTTGCGCTCACGAGCGGCCCGATAGACGTTGCGCCCGATCCGGCCGAAACCGTTGATGCCAACCTTGACGGCCATCCCTCACAGCTCCTGTGTTGCCGGCTCGGTGTCCCGGGCCGCGGCGGTGCCCGACACTACCACCGCGTTCGGAACCACCGCCCCAGGTTCATGCTCGAGCCGCCTCGACAAGCCGATGGAGCCGCCCTGCCATCGCGGGTCGGCTCAGGCCAGCCTGTTCGGCGAGCCGTCCCAGCGACGCGTCGGGGTGGGTCCGGCGGAGCTCGCCGGCAGCGCGCAACGCCGGCGAGAGGGTCTCCCATCGGCCGCCGTCGCGGCGGAGCCGTTCGACGGCGTCCAACTGGCGCACCGCGGCGTCAACGGTGCGCCTGAGATTGGCGGTCTCTGCGTTGAGGCCGCGATTGACGCCCGCGCGAACGTCCCGGACGACCCGTCCCTGTTCAAAGGACAACCGGCCCCCCTGGGCCCCGATGGAGCTGAGGGCCGCGCCCACCGCCGCCACGGTTCGCACCGTGACCACGGACCGTCCGCGGCGCGAGCGGATGGCTGCGGGCACCTCGAGGGCAGCGAGGTCCTCGACCAGCAGCGCCGCAGCCGCCTGATCACGGGCGGGAATCTCCAGGTGGGGCGGCCGATCAGGGCGGTTGACGGAGCCGAGAGCCAAGAACGCGCCGCGCAGCCGGCTGCGCCGACAGCAGTTGTTGACCGTCACCGCGGCGCCCCCAGCCGGGAGGTCGACTCGGTAGCGAATCCGCCGGGCGGCCCGCACCCTGGTGGCGTGTCCGTCGCGACCGTCGGCGTGCAGGACAGCGACTGCGCACCGGGCGGCAACGGCTCGCGGGGTGTCAACGGTTCCCGACCCGCTGGCGGCGTCGCCGGTCAGGGTCATGCCTTCGAGGAGCGCGGACCGGCAGTGAGGAAGCGGCGGCAGATGGGGGGCGAGCTCGGCCACAACGCTCTCGGTGAAGGAGCCTCCGCGCACCTCTAGCGGGGGTCCGGGCGGTGGACGTCACGGTGGCGCACATCCACTGCCACGCCGGCTGCGTCAAGGGCGGTGGCCAGCTCGTTGGCGATCACCACCGACCGATGCCGTCCGCCCGTGCATCCCACGGCGACGTGCATCGCCTCCCGACCGCGACGACGAGCTGCCACGAGCACCCACTCCAGCAGCGCCGCTGTGCGATCGAGAAACTCGCGCGACTCCTCCTTGCCGAGCAGGAATGCTCGGACCGGTTCGTCCAACCCGGTGAGCGGGCGCAGCTCCGGCTCCCAGAACGGGTTGGGCAGGATGCGGCTGTCCACCACCCAATCGGCTTCCAGCGGAGGACCGTACTTGAAGCCGAATGACGAGATCGTGCAGCGAAAGCCGGTACGAGCGCCACCCTGCGGGACCACCATCTCGATGATGCGGTGACCGAGCTCGGCGTCGCTCAGCGCTCCGGTATCGATCACCGTGTCCGCCGCCGCGCGCAGGGGGGTGAGCATCGCCCGCTCGGCGGACACTGCAGCCTGACCTGCCCCCGCAGCCGCGCAGGGGTGAGGCCGGCTGCTGTCCGCCAGCCGCCGCACCAGCACGGCGTCCGGTGCGTCGAGGAAGACGACGCGAGCGCGCTGTACGCCGGTGAGCGCGGCCAGCTCCTCACCACGGCGCGCGTCGACGACGGCGACCGCTGCCCCCGGGCGGAGCTGGGAGATGAACGAGGCCAGCAACGGCACGGGAAGGTTGTCGACGCAACTGACCCCTGCGCCTTCGAGAGCCCGCAGCGCGGTGGCCTTGCCCGCACCGCTCATCCCAGTGAGGATCCAGGGCGCGGGCGGGGTGCTGCTCACGACACCAAGTGTACGGAAGGCCCGAAGCTCCGCCTGCCAAGGACGCCGATGTCATGAAATCGCAAGGTGTTTGACTATCCTCGAAGGAGAATGAATGCATCGGTGCGGGGCTGACCGTGCGCATCCTGGTGGCCGAGGACGACCCCGGACTGCGCACCGTCCTCACCCAGGGGCTGGAGGATCACGGGTTCTTCGTCGATGCCGTGTCACGAGGCGACGACGCGATCGCCCAGCTCCGCTACTACGAGTACGACGTCGCGGTCCTCGACTGGCGCATGCCCGGTGCATCAGGGCTCGACGTCGTCTCCTGGGTGCGCAGGGAGAAGCGTCCCACCCGGCTGCTCATGCTCACCGCGCGAGATACCACCGCCGACCGAATCGACGGGCTCGATGCTGGCGCCGACGACTACCTCGTCAAGCCATTCGACTTCGGTGAGCTGCTGGCGCGCATCCGCGCCCTTCAAAGGCGCCCAGCGGGTACCGACAGCGCGACGCTGGTCCGGGGTGGCCTCGAGCTCGACCCCAGCCGGCGCGAGGTCACCGCGCATGGCCGCGCCGTGCATCTCAGCGCCACCGAGTTCAACATCCTTGAGCTCCTGATGCGCCGCGCCCCGCAGGTGGTGGATCGCAACAGCATCGCCCAGCAGGCGTGGCGCGACGAGACCGACCCGCTCGGTTCCAACGCCATCGACGTCCGCCTCAGCCGGCTCCGCGCCAAACTGCCCGACGCCGGCGTCCGCATCGTCACCGTGCGCGGCTCAGGCTACCGGCTGGAGCACGCGTGAACGTGGGGCGCGCGTGGTGGTCAAGGGTGGCGCGTACCCCTGCGCGACTGTTCACCAGTCCGATGCGCGACGTGCGCTCGGTGGCGCTGCGCGTCGCGCTGACGGCGACGGCGATGGTCGCCGTCCTCTATCTCTTGATCGCAGCTGCGGTGGTGATGATCGTGAACCGCAACCTGGTGAGCGACGTCGACACCCGTCTGCAGACGCGCCTCAACCTCTACGTCGCGCAGTTCTCCGGTCAGCCACCGATGCAGCCGGGACTGGGCATCAGCGGCCCCCCACAACGCACCCTCCAGGAACCGTTGTTGACCTGGGTGGTGTACCCGACGGGAGGATTGTCCACCTTCGTCGACAATGTGGACGGGACGTACCGGCCACGCGGAGCCTTGCCTGACAGCGCGCGCTCCATCACGTCACCCACCACGTTCGCGCTGAGTGATGGAACCGAGATGCGCGGCGACGGTGTGGCCATCGACGGCGGCCACATCATTGTTGGCCAGTCGGTGGCCAACGTCGTTGCCACACAGCACAACATCCTCACGGCCGAGGTGATCATCGGACCTGCGCTTCTACTGGCGGTGTTCTTCGGATCCCTCGCGATCGGGCGTCGCGTCGGCTCGCCGATCGAACGCGCGCGGCAGCGACAGATCGAGCTCACCGCAGATGCCTCGCACGAACTGCGAACTCCGCTCTCGGTTATCGAGGCGCAGACCTCGCTTGCGCTGGAACGCGAACGCGACAGCACCTGGTATCGCAATGCGTTCGAGGCCGTCGGCGTCGAGAGCAAGCGGATGCGCAAGCTCGTCGATGATCTCCTGTGGCTGGCGCGGTTCGACAGCACCGGCCCTACACCGGCATCCGAGGCCACCGACCTCGGGGTACTGGCTGAGCAGGCCGCGCAACGCTTCACCGCAGTGGCAGAGGCGCGCGGACTCGCCCTGCATGTCGCGGCCGAACCGGTGTCGACCATGATCAATGCTCCCCCGGAGTGGCTCGACCGCCTCCTTGGAGTGCTCCTCGACAATGCCTGTCGGTATACACCTCCCGGCGGCACCGTCGATGTGCGGGTCCAACGTCGTGAGGGCCGGGTCCGTCTCGCGGTGGACGACTCCGGCCCGGGCATCCCCGCAGCGGAGCGGAGCCACATCTTCGACAGGTTTCGTCGCGCCAGTGATGCGCCGGGGGGATCGGGCCTCGGGCTGGCGATCGCCGCCGCCGTGGTCGGCGCCAGCGGCGGTCGCTGGGAGGTCGGCACCTCACCGGCGGGGGGCGCGAGCATGGCGGTGAGCTGGACGCCACTGATCCGTGGCAGCATCCAGTCCGACGATTTCGGAGCCCTGTCCAACG
>JALZAG010000260.1 GCA_030948445.1 Candidatus Dormiibacterota bacterium | reverse complement strand
CTTGGCGAGCGCCGACCACACACCGTATGTGACGTTCGATCCCACCGCGACGATCGCGGACAGCACGTGGAGCGACTTCAGAACCAGGAACCAGTTCATCGCGCCGCATTGTATGTTGGGGTGTGACCAGGTCGAAAAGAGGGCTACTGTCCGGCGCCACCGCCTATGCGCTGTGGGGGCTCTTCCCGCTGTACTGGCCGCTGTTGGAGCCGGCCGGGGCGCTGGAGATCCTCGCGTGCAGGATCGTTCTCAGCCTGGTCGTCGTGGCGCTGCTGCTCGCGGTGCGTCGCGAGCTCCGCGGGCTGCGCACGATGGACCGCGGCACGGTGCTTCGCCTCTGCGTCGCCGGAGTGATCATCGCGGTCAACTGGGGTGCGTACATCTGGGGTGTCAACCACGGCCACGTCGTCGAGACGAGCCTCGGCTACTTCATCAACCCGCTGATATCGGTGGCGCTCGGCGTCCTGGTCCTGCACGAGCGGCTCCGCCGGTTGCAGTGGGCTGCCGTGGCGCTGGGTGCCCTCGCCGTGGTCATCCTCAGCGTCAACTACGGCCGGCCGCCATGGCTGGCGCTGCTCCTCGCCGTCTCGTTCGGGACCTACGGACTCATCAAGAAGCGAACCCGCGCGACCGCGCCCGAGGGGCTGCTCGTCGAGGCGGCGGTCCTCACCGTCCCCGCGCTCGTCGTGCTCGGCATCCTCGCCGGCACCGGTACAGCGACCTGGGTGGGCAGCGCGGCCACGTCTGGGCACCTCCTGCTGCTGGCCGCCGCCGGGCCGGCCACGGCGATCCCGCTGCTCTTCTTCGCGGCGGCCGCGACGCGCCTGCCTCTGTCGACGCTCGGTCTGCTCCAGTACGTCGCCCCTCTCATGCAGTTCGCCATCGGGGTCCTGGTGCGCCACGAACCGATGCCGCCCGCACTGCTCAGCGGCTTCTCACTGGTGTGGCTGGCCCTGGCACTGCTCACTGTCGACGCCCTGCGCCACCGCCACCCCGTGCCCAGTTGCGTTACCGAGCCGGAGGTCCAGGACGTCGCCACTCCCACCGCGCCGGGAGACCGGGAGGGGTCACGCATGGGTGACACGGTCTCGCATCCTGAGCCCTACGCGTCGACCTCCCCGACGAGCAGCCGGTAGAACGGCCGCAAACCCTCCGCGCGGAGCGCGCGGCGTACCATTCCCACTGCGCATCCGCCCCGAGTGGGAGACATATCGAGCATGGCCGACGAAGCCGCCCATCCCCCCGGGACCCCTACCTGGGTCGACCTCTCCACCAGCGACGTGGACGCCGGCCGTCGCTTCTACGAACAGCTCTTCGGCTGGACCACCGACGAGCCCGCCGGTCCCGAGTTTGGCGGGTACGCGATGTTCCGGCAGGGCGACAAGGTCGTCGCCGGCTCCGGACCGGTCATGGAGGGCGCTCCGCCGGCCTGGACGACGTACGTGCGGACCGCCGATGCCGCCGCCACCGCCCAGAAGGCTCGCGACGCCGGCGGTGAGGTGGTGGTGGAGCCGATGGAGATCCCCGGCGCGGGGAGCATGGCCGTCCTCAAGGACCCCACCGGCGCGTACTTCGGCGTCTGGCAGAACGGTGAGCACAAGGGCGCTGAGCTCTTCAACGCGCCGGTCTCCCTGGCGTGGAATGAGCTGGGGACCCGCGACGTCGAGGCCGCGAAGCGCTTCTACTCGGCGGTGTTCGGGTGGATCCCCAAGGGCGCCGACTACGTCCAGTGGGAACTCAATGGCAAGAGCATCGGCGGGTGCATCGACCTCGGCACTGTCGGCGTGCCTGCCGAGGTCCCGGCCAATTGGCTCCCCTATTTCACAGTCGGAAGCGTCGACGAGACAGCACAGCGGGTCCAGGAGCTCGGCGGGACCGTCAGCAAGCCGCCGTCGGACATCCCCGATATGGGCAGATTCGCCGTCGTTGCCGATCCGCAGGGAGCAGTCTTCGCAATCTTTTCGTCGTAGCGGCTGTCAGGCCGATCGGTGAGCTGGCAGGACCACACCGGCTCCGCTCGCCAGCTCCTCGCGCGCGCCCCCCTGGTTGACGGCCACAACGACCTCGCCTGGGCGGTGCGCGTGGCTGCCGGCTACGACCTCGATCGACTGGATGTCGGCACGCGGCAGACGTCCACACACACCGACCTGGCCCGTCTGCGCGAGGGTGGCGTGGCAGCTCAGTTCTGGTCCGTCTTCGTGCCCTCGACGATGAGCGGAGATGCGGCGGTGGCCGCGACGCTGGAGCAGATCGACTTCGTGTACGCCATGGCAGCACGATATCCAGACCGGCTCTCGATGGCGTTCAGCGCGGCGGACGTTGATGCGGCCTTCGCACGCGGCACCATCGCCTCGCTTCTGGGCGCCGAAGGTGGCCACTCGATCGCCTGCTCGATGGGGACGTTGCGCATGCTGCATGCGCTCGGCGTCCGCTACCTGACGCTGACGCACAACTACAACGTGCCGTGGGCCGATTCGGCGACGGACCAGCGCGTGGTCGGTGGTCTCAGTGCATTCGGGCGCGACGTGGTCCGCGAGATGAACCGGCTCGGGATGCTGGTCGACCTCTCGCACGTGAGTGCCGAGACCGTGGGAGATGCGCTGGAGACCAGCGAGACACCGGTGATCTTCAGCCACTCGTCGTGCCGCCACCTCGTCGATCACCCGCGCAATGTCCCGGACGTGATCCTTCGTCAGCTCGCTACCAACGGCGGCGTCTGCATGGTGACCTTTGTGCCCGACTTCGTCTCCGCCGAGTGCGCGGCGTGGTCGGCGGAGGTGACCAACGAGATGATCGAGCGGGGACTGGATTCACGGGACCTCGACGCTCGCCGGGCCTTCGGCACCGAGTACGCGACCAAGCGTGCGCGACCGCCCGCGTCCGCCGAGCAAGTGGTGGATCACATCGAGCATGTTCGCGACGTCGCCGGCATCGACCACGTGGGGATCGGTGGCGACTACGACGGCTGCGATGACCTGCCGATCGGCCTCGGGGACGTCGCCCAATACCCGCGCATCTTCGCCGAGCTGCTCGAGCGTGGTTGGTCCGAGCTCGAGTGCAGTCAGCTTGCCGGCCGCAACGTGCTGCGGGTGCTGCGCGACGCCGAGCTCACCGCCGCGCGGCTGCAGCGGACGCGCGACCCATCGCTGGCCACGATCGACTCACACCGCAATTGACCGTCCGGCGACCTGACGCTACGCGTCGACCTCTGTCAGCGCACCTCGCCGGACCCGCACGTCCAGGCTCATGGGGTCTCGGCGATATCGAGGTCCACCACCACCGGGGCGTGGTCGGAGGGCAGCTTGCCCTTGCGCGCGTCGCGATCGACATACGCGTCGCTGACCTTGGCGGCGAGAGGCTTGCTGAGGAGCACGAGGTCGATGCGCATGCCGAGGCCTTTGTGGAAGTTGCCGGCCCGGTAGTCCCAGTAGGTGAATGGCCGGTCGCCCTTGAGAGCACGGGCGTCGACGTCCACGAGGCCGACGTTCAGCAGTGATGCCACGGCGGCGCGTTCGGCGGGGGTGACGTGCGTCGAGCCGACGAACGCCCTCGGGTCCCACACGTCGAGGTCGCTGGGGGCCACGTTGAAGTCGCCAGCCACCGCCATCGCAGGGGACTTCGCAGCGTCGGCCGCGATCGCCTCGCGCAGGGCCTTCAGCCAGTCGAGCTTGTACGCGAAATGCGGGCTGTCGACGGTGCGACCGTTGGGCACGTACAGCGACCAGACCCGGACCCCACCACAGGTGGCCGCCAGTGCCCTCGCCTCCGCGTCGGGGAATCCCGGCTCGCCGTCGAAGCCACGGCGCACATCACCCACGCCAACCGCCGACACGATGGCGACACCATTCCACTGGCCCATCCCGTACACGGCCGCCTCGTAGCCGAGCTCACGCAGCTGCTCGTGCGGGAACGCGGCGTCGGCCAGCTTGGTCTCCTGCAGGCAGAGAACGTCGGGCCGGGTGGTGGCGAGCCAGTCGACGACCCGCGGCATGCGCGCGGCGAGCGAGTTGACGTTCCAGGTGGCCAGCCTCATCCGTGCTGCTCGAGCATCTCATCGATGGCGACGGCAAGCTCCACGTCCTTCCCGGTGAGGCCGCCACTGAGGTGCGAGTACACCTCCAACTCCACGAAGCACCACTCGTGCAGGCGGATGTTGGGATGGTGCCCGACCGTCTCCGCGACGGCTGCGACGCGGTTGACGAAGTCCATCGCCGCTGTGAATGACGCGAAGCGGAGGTCGCAGCGGACGCGGTCGCGTTCGACGATCCATGCCGGATGCGCCTTCAGTGCGCGGTAGGCGTCCTCGGGCGCCAGCGCGCTCATCGCGGGGCCGCCCCGATGGTCAGAAGTTGCCATACACCGGCACCGCGGCTCCGCTGATCACGCTTGCCTCGTCGCTGCACAGAAAGGCGATCACCGCCGCGATGGCTGCTGGGGCCACAGCCTTTG
>JALZAG010000202.1 GCA_030948445.1 Candidatus Dormiibacterota bacterium | reverse complement strand
AGCCGCGCCTGCCTGAAAAGGAAACAACTCGACACCCCGTCAGCTGGGGTGTTCGGGGGGGAACGCAGTTTCCCGTCGGTGGAGGCGACTTCATGTCGCCAGAAGCGACACCGCGAGATGGGGGGTGCCCGAGGGGGGAACGCAGTTCCCCTCTCGCCTCAGCGCGTCGCCGCGCCGCCGCCCGCCTGCGGACCGTCGTCAGTGCCAGCGGCACTGCGAGCAGCGCCGCCGTTGCTTTCCACCTTGGGCACAGGGCCGCCCGTCTTGGGCCGACCCTGGATGATCTCGTCAATCAGCCCGTAGGCCTTGGCCTCCTCGGCGCTCATGAAGAAGTCGCGGTCGGAGTCGCGGTTGATGACCTCGATCGGCTTGCCCGTGTGCTGCGCGAGGATCTCGTCGATGCGACGCCGCACCCGCAGGATCTCCTGGGCGTGGATCTGGATGTCGGCGGCCTGGCCGCTGAACCCGCCCGAGGGCTGGTGGATGAGGACGCGAGTGTTGGGGAGAGAGAAGCGCATGCCGGTTTCTCCCCCGGCGAGGATGACGGCCGCCATGGAGGCCGCGATGCCCATGCAGATTGTGCCGACGCGCGGCTCGACGTAGCACATGGTGTCGTAGATCGCCAGCCCGGCGTACACCGACCCGCCGGGGCTGTTGATGTAGATCATGATGTCCTTCTCCGGATCCTCGCCCGCGAGAAAGAGCAGCTGCGCCATCACGACGTTGGCCACCTGGTCGTCGATCGGCGTCCCGATGAAGATGATTCGATCCTTGAGCAGGCGCGAGTAGATATCGAACGCGCGCTCGCCGCGGTTGGTCGTCTCGACGACCATCGGGATCAGGTTGTGCGGAGTCATGTGCTGTTCGTTGCTGATCATGGGCGGATTATAGGGACGACCCTGCGATTCATCGGCCCCGCCGGGCTCACGCGCGGGCGGTGCCAGAGAGATGGATCAGCGCCACCCGGGCTCGGTGGGCGGTGGTCCGGTCAGGGCTCGTCGCGGCCAGTCTGAGCACGCTGCGGGCGCGCACCTCGTGGGCTCTCGCCAGTGCGTCGGTGCGGTGCGAGCGACGCGCTTCGGCACCCGCCATGCGGTGGTACAGACCTTGCAGCAGCCACGCCTGGAAACGCCTCGGGTCGCCAGGACCGGTCAGCCGCTGCAGGACCGCGGCAGCGGCCACCGCTCCGACCACGAGCGGACCGTCAGCGTGGACATGGGCCGCGAGCAGCGCCGTGGCGCGGAGGTCGTCAGCCGCCGAGATGGGAAGTTCTGCGACCGACGCCTCGTGCACAGGCCAACGCACGTCGTCGGGCTCGACCAGGGTGCACCCCCCGTCGGGCCGGCGGATGGGACGAGGACGCAGGAGAGGGCTCCACCACACGGCCGTGGCAGCGTACACGCGCTGTCGCACTTTGAGTGAGCTCGGCTGCACTCTCAGCCCTCGCCTCAGCCCTCGCCGCGAACGATCTCCACCAACCGCTCGCCGGCTCCGCGTCGGGCGAGATCCAGATGGGTGCCCTGGTGAAGGCGGCGGCGCTGCTGGGCGGTGAGCTTGCGCCGCTGTGCGAGGCGCTGCTCCTCGCGCACCACGGCGGCCTCGTCGACCTCGATTCCCTCCGCCTGCGCGAGCGCGTCCAGGGCGAGCTCGAGCCGGAGCCGTTGAACGGCACCCTCCCGGCGCTCGCCGCGCAGCTTCTCGACCGTGGTGTCCGTGTATTCGAGGTAGCGGTCCAGCGGCATGCCCATCGACTGCAGGCGGGCATCCAGGTCGGCGATCTGGCGGTCGATCTCTCGCTCCACCATGGTCGACGGCAGTTCGACGGTCACGTGTTCGCGCAGTGCCTCGAGCGCCTTGCTCTCCAGCGTCTCCCGGTCACGCTCCGCGCTGACCTCCTCGAGGCGCTGGCGGTAGTAGGAGCGCAATTCGTCCAGGGTGCTGCCGTGTTCGTCGAACTCCGCCAGGCTGTCGTCGAGCGGGGGAAGAATGCGCTCGCGCACAGCGCTGACCGACACCTCCACGTCGACCACAGCCCCGCGCAGCTCCTCGCGACCGAAGTCCTCAGGGAGGGTTAGTTGGAACGACCGCTGCGCGCCCGCGTCCAGTCCGATGAGCGCGTCGGCGAGTCCAGGAAGCAAGCGCTCCCGATCGATGTCGAGGTCGCGATCCTGCTCCTCCTCGCCGCTCAGCGTCTCCTCACCACGACGCATGACCAGCGAGCACCCCAACACGTCACCCGCCTGGGCGGGCCGCTCGACGTCGCGCAGCTCGCTGTTGCGCCGTCGCAACTCCTCGAGCATCTCCTCGACCTGCTCCTGGGTCACCTCAGTGGTCGGGACGTCCACGCGCAGGCTGCGGTACTCGCCCAGGTCCACCTGGGGGCGAACCGTGACCGTCGCGGTGAAGACGAACGGCTGACCACGCTCCACCGGTTGGAGATCGACCTCTGGGTCATCCACGGGCTGAACCCCTGCGTGATCGAGCGCGCGTGAGTAGAGCTCGGGGAGAAGTGCATCAACTGCCTCCTGGCGCAAGGTCTCCCAGCCAACAGCACGCTCGACCATCGCGGCTGGAGCCTTGCCGGGGCGGAATCCCGGCAAACGAACCCGTCCCGCCAGGCGTCGCAAGGCGGCGGTGATCGCGGTCTCCAGCTCGGAGGCAGGGGCCTCGACACGGAGGCGGACCCGCGAGTCCGGCTGGCGCTCAACGGCGACATCGATGTCGGTTGCGGTGATGGCTGTGCTCACGAGTGGTCCCTGTTGCGGGCGAAAGTGCGCGGACCGAGACTCGAACTCGGATGGGTTGCCCCACGGGATCCTAAGTCCCGCGCGTCTACCGGTTCCGCCATCCGCGCCTCGCTGTCTGCCGCCGGCGGCA
>JALZAG010000162.1 GCA_030948445.1 Candidatus Dormiibacterota bacterium | reverse complement strand
GTGAACAGCAACGGCGACGTGATCGGCATGGACACGGCCGCTCAATCCGCCAGCGGGAGGGCCACCCAGCAGACCTCCACGATCGCCTACGCGATCCCCATCAACAAGGCCATCCAGGTGGTTCGCCAGATCCAGTCCGGACACAGCACCAGCACAGTCCACGTGGGCAGCACGCGCGCACTGCTCGGCGTCGAGACCCAGGAGACCAACGGCACCGTCCAGGTGGTCGTTGTCCAGGGCGGCAGCCCCGCCGCGGGGGCCGGCATCGCCGTTGGCTCAGTGATCACTGCCCTGGACGGAACCGCGGTGAGCAGCAACAGCGGGTTGCGCAACGCGATCATGGCCCATGACCCGGGCAGCACTGTGTCAGTGAGCTGGACCGACTCGAGCGGTGCCAGCCACACCGCCACCGTCACGCTGGCCACCGGCCCTCCTGGCTGAGCGGACTCCGGCCGGTCAGCCCTCGATCAGGCGCCCAGCAACTTCTGGATGGCCTGGCCGAGCACGGGAAGGGTGAACGGCTTCTTGAGCATCGCGTCGGCCCCGGCGAGTCGGGCCGCGTCTCCCTCCTCCCCGAGCGCACTGAAGATGAGGATCGGCAGTTGTGAGGTCGCGAAGTTCGACCGGATCCGCCGGCAGGCCTCGATGCCATCGATTCCCGGCATCATGATGTCGAGGACGACGCAGTCTGGCGCGGGCTCGGCCAGGGCCCGCTCCACCGCGACCAGGCCATCGGCCACGGTTTCGACCTCGTACCCCTCCATGGTGAGATAGCGCGAGACCAGCTGCGTCAGCCGTGCGTCATCGTCGGCGACCAGTACACGGGGCGTTGCCATGCGCGCCATGGTATGAGCCAGGGCGCAGAGGTGACCATCTGGACCAGGGGCGCGGCGCGGGGTCATCCCACAGTCAGGCGGAGACGAAGGCGGCCTAGCCCCTCCGCTGCCAGCGGGTCTTCTTCAGCATCTTCTTATGCTTGTGCTTGCGCATCTTCTTGCGCCGCTTCTTGATCACAGAACCCACGAGGCGGGGACTATACCCGATCCTGGCCTCCGAACTCCCGCGGCCGCGCCCCAGTGGCGTTCGCCGCGAAATCTGCACAGCACCGTAACCGCGCGGGAACGAGGCTGCGAGGTTCTTCCCGGCACCATTGCAGCCATGAACACCACTCCCTTCCTCGACACCGCCGAAACTCGTGCCGCGCACTTGCGCGAGCTCAGCCATCGCCTCCGCTCGCTGGAGTGGACGAACGCGGCGCGGCGTGAGGTCGAGCACGAGATCCCTGAGCTCGAGCTGGCCATGGCCGTCTACCGGCGGCTCAACAGCGACGCCGGCGATCTTGAAGACGGCGCCAAGGCCTTCCTGACCATCGCGGAGGTCCGCGCCGACCACCTCCGCCAGGTGAGTCACCACATGCATGCGCTCGAGTGGGTGCACGCGTCGCTGACCGAGATCGAGAACGAGATTCCCGAGCTTGAGCTCACCATGGCTGTGTACCGCCGCCTCTCGGGCGAGAGCGAGGAACACGGACGCAGCACCTCGAAGCCGGTGGCGCCCGCTCCCAAGGCTCGCCCGACCCCAGCGTCGCCGGCGCCGGACAAGCCTGAGGCCGAGGTGGACGCAGACAGCGGACCGGCTCCGAGTTTCAGCCAGTTCGCAATGGCTCACCTCGACCCCACGGCCGAGACCGCTGAGGCGGGCGCCGGCTCCAACGGCGCCGCCTAGTACACCAACCCGCCACCCTTACTCGAAGGTGGCAAGCGCCCTCCGTAGGCGCGATGCGGTCTCCGTGAGAAGCTCAGGCAGAACCTTGGTGCCACCGATCACCGGCATGTAGTTGGTGTCACCGCTCCACCGTGGCACGACGTGCAGGTGAACGTGCTCGACGCTTGCCCCGGCCGCTCGGCCGTGGTTGACGCCGACGTTGAAGCCATCAGGGCTCATCGCCAGCTGCAGCGCACGCATCGCGCGGCGCGCCGCCACCATCAGGGCGGCGGCGCCGTCGTCGCCGGCGGCGAGCAGGTCCGGCACGTGCAGCCGGGGGGCGACCATCAGGTGGCCGGTGTTGTAGGGGTAGCGATTGAGCAGGGTCACGGTGGCTGCGTCATGGCCCACCAGGAGCTCGTTGTCATCGGCGGCTGATGCGGCGGCGCAGAGGAAACAGCCCGGCTCCGAACCGGTGTTGCTCACGTACACACCCCTCCACGGTGCCCACAGGCGCTCCACGGTTGCGATCGTCGCACGACCAGGCGGCCCCTTGAGTAGGGTTGGCGACCGTGTCTGACGACCTCGCACTCGACGCCTTCCTGGCGATTCCCCGCCTGCACAACCTCCACGTCAGCCCGGACGGGGCACGGTTGGCGCTGACGGTACAGACCGTTGCCCCTGATGGACAGAAGTTCCACAACACCATTTGGGAGGTTCCAACCACGGCTGACGCAACGCCGCGCCGCGTCAGCGGCGACGGCACGGATGAGACGGCGCGTGGGTTCGCGGCCGACGGCTCGCTCCTCTTCACCACGCCGCGCCGTCCGGAGCCAGGGGACCCAGACGCCGGCGGGCGGAGCACCGAGACCACGGCACCCTCAGGGCCGCCCGAGGAGACCCAGGCGCTCTACATCCTGCCAGTCGGCGCCGACCACTCCCGCTGCGTCCTCGCGCCCGCGGCGGGCGTTGGCGAGGTGCTGACCAGTCGTGGCTCGGCCACGGTGGTGGTCACCGCTGCGATGCATCCCGGCACCACCTCCCTGGCTGAGGACGCGGCACGAGAGCAGGCTCGCAAGGACGCCGGGGTACAGGCGCGCCTGGTCGATCACTACCCCGATCGCTATTGGGACCACGACATCGGTCCTCGGCAGACACGGCTTCTCGCCATCGACCTGGCCGGCAGCGACGGCGAGACTCCGCAGCCTCGGGACCTCACGCCCGAGCCGCCCTGGGCCGGGTGGCTGGAGGAGGTGCACCTCTGCCTGTCCGACGACGGATCGCGGGTTGCATTCGGGGCGGAGCCCAACGCCGGTCGACACTTCAAAGTGGACCTGGCGGTGGTCGGGACCGACACTGAGGGCGGCGCGGTGCGCGTGCTGGTCGACGCAGACATGCACCACGGCGCGATGGCGTGGTCGCCGGACGGTGCCACCCTGGCTGTCGCGGCAGTGGAGATTGGGGCGCCGGATCGACCGGCGCGGTTCCATCTGCAGCTCGTCGACGCCGCCACCGGCGCGGTCAGAGAGCTGGCCGCCGAGTGGGAAGCGCTCGCCCTGGAAGTGGCCTGGACGCGCGACGGCGCGGCGCTACTGGTGACTGCCGACGACCATGGCCACACGCCGATCTTCCGGATCGACCTCGACGGAGGCGTCACCAGGCTCACCGCCGCCGGGGCATATCGCAACCTGGCGCTGTCACCGGACGGAAGCACCCTGTACGCGATCCGCTCGCACATCAACGAGGCCCCCGTGCCCGTGGCGCTCGGTGCCCGGATGGCAGACCAGGAACCCCGGGTGCTGAGCAGCCCAGTCCCCGTGGTCAGGGCGAACACTCGGCTGGAGGAGGTCACCAGCCACGGCGCTGACGGCGCGGCCGTTCATTCTTGGCTGGTCCTCCCCAACAGCGAGCCTGACGCGCAGCGTCCGCTCGCAGTGTTGATTCATGGTGGCCCGGTGAGCTCGTGGGCGGCGTGGCAGTGGCGTTGGTCCGCACCGCTGCTCGCTGAACAGGGTTGGGCGGTGCTGCTGCCCAACCCGCGGCTCTCCACCGGCTACGGACACGACCACATCGCGGCGGCGTGGACAGACTGGGCGACGTTGCCGGCGGGCGACATCATGGCGGCGGTCGAAGCCGCCGCAACGCGAGCCGACGTGGACGCGGACCGGGTCGCCGCGCTGGGCGGTTCCTACGGCGGTTACATGGCGAACTGGCTGGCGGTCACCACGCACCGGTTCAGCGCCATCGTCACCCACGCCAGCGTGTGGGACCTCGAGATGGAGCGCGACACCAGCGACGTCGGCCTACTCATGGAGCGCGAGTTCGGTGACCCACGGCACGACGAGGACAATTGG
This sequence comes from Candidatus Dormiibacterota bacterium, assembly GCA_030948445.1. The sequence continues at coordinate 6,051 of JALZAG010000162.1, read as the reverse complement.
CGCCACCAGTCACCCAACCTGCGTGCTGACTCACTGCACACGCCGATGCTGGTGATTCATGGGGCGCGCGACCAGCGCGTACCGTTGGCCAACAGCCACAGCCTCTGGCTGGCGTTGCAGCAGCGCAGCGTGCCTTCGCGGCTTCTGGTCTATCCCGACGAGAACCACTGGATCCTCAAGCCACAGAACGCGCGCCTCTGGTACCAGACAGTTCTTGCCTTTCTCGACGAGAACGTGCTCGGCAAGCCGTGGCGGCGCCCTCCGCTGGTGTAGCCGCGGTCAGGGAACGTCGCGGCGCACGGTGAGAACCCAGCCGGTCACCGCGAAGCACAGGCCCCAGCCGAGCAGCACCAGGCCACCTTCCCAGTTCGGGAGCAGCAGCGCCTGGTTCCGTGCCACGCCGGTCAACGCGTTCGATGCCGCGCCGGGCAGAAACCGGTAACCCTCCTTGACAACGGGGATGACCGCGATGAGCGGCTCCACCACGAAGAGATAGGCCAGGGCCACGACCACCGCGGTCACCTGGTTGCGGATCAGCACCCCCGCGCCGACACCCACGATCGCGAAGATGGCAACTGCAGCGACGGCGCCGACCATCGCGACGATCAGACCATTGGCCGTCCAGCCGACGACGATCCCCTCTGCGCTCAACCACGGCACGGTGATGGCCACTGCGACCGCCACGCAGGCGACCCCGTACAGCAGTCCGACGCCGGCCGCCACGAGCAGCTTGGCCGCGATCACGCGGCCCCGTCGCGGCTCGAGGAGAAAGGTGGGCCGTGACGTGAAGTGACGGTACTCCGTGGTGATCAGGATGATGCCCACGACGACCGAGAAGATGTACCCACCGGTGGCAGACGACAGGACCGACCTCTGCGTGGCCGGGTCGGTGAGCGGCGGCGCGGGGTTGTTCTTCAGCCCGTTGGTGGCGATCTGGGCGACGACACCGAGCGCGGCCAATGCCATGGAGCCGAGCAGCATCCCCCACCAGAGTTTGGTGGTGGTCAGCTTACGCACCTCCGAGCGGAGCACCGCGCTCATCCGGTCCACCCCGGCGGGCGCTGCAGGGGTGGCGCGTCCTCGGTCAACTCGAGGAACACCGACTCGAGGCTGGACTTCTCCTCGCGCAGGCCGTGAAGCTCAACGCCGGCCTCCCAGGCCGCACGGCCAACCTGCGCGGCTGTGGCACCAGCCACCTGCAGACCGTCCCCGACCGAGGTCACTGTCAGGCGCAGAGCCCGCAGTGCCTGAGACAGCTTGTCCGGCGAAGGTGTGTCGACGATCACAGCCGTCGTGCCGACGCTCTGCAACTGCTCGAGCGTGCCCTCGTGAACGAGGCGGCCTCGCGCGACGATGACGACGTGGTCCACCGTCTGCTCCACCTCGGAGAGAACATGGCTCGAGACCAGCACGGTTCGCCCCTCGGTCCTGGCGAGGTGGCGCAGGAACCCGCGCAGCCACATGATGCCCTCGGGGTCGAGACCGTTGGCCGGCTCATCGAGGATGAGAATCCGCGGGTCGCCAAGCAGCGCCGTGGCCAGTGCCAGGCGCTGGCGCATGCCGAGGGAGAATCCCTTCACCGCCTGCCGGCCCGCGGCCGACAGCCCGACGAGCGCGAGCACCTCGGCGGCGCGATCGTCGCTCACGCCCGCGGCGGCGGCGTACACCCGGAGGTGATTGAGCGCCGATCGGGCGGGGTGAAAGCTGGTCGACTCGAGCACGGCGCCCACCACGCGACCGGGGTGGGGCAGCTGCACATACGGCACACCGGCAACGGTGGCGCTGCCGGACGTCGGGTGCGCGAGCCCCAGCATCACGCGCATGGTGGTCGTCTTTCCGGCACCGTTCGGCCCGAGGAATCCCGTGACCGTTCCGGGTTCGACGGTGAAGCTCAGGTCTTCGACGGCGTGGACGGTGCCGAAGATCTTGGTGACACGGCTCACCACGATGCGTCCGCCGGCATCAGTCATGCGCGATCACTGTAGCTGACCCCGGCGTGAGCTCTTGACGGAATGGGCACGGCGGTGCGATGGTCAGCCCGCTCGTTTCGATGTCGTTGGGGTCGTCGCCGTTTGAGAGGTGCCGAGACAAGACGTGGCCACCCACGCGCGTGGTTCTGTTGGTCCTGCCAAGAGCACGCTCTTCTCCGCACCCCTGGCGCTGACGAGCCTCCTCGCACTGCTCGTGGGAGTCGGCGCCACCGTCGGTATCAGTCGGTTGGTTAGTCGACCGAGCACTAACGCGGTAGCTAGGTCGGCGCAGTACCTGCCTCCGGTGTCCCAGCAGCCCCAGGTGGCGCCGGACTTCAGCCTCCCCGACCAGCTCGGCCAGAGCATCTCGCTCTCGTCGTTGCGCGGTAAGGAGGTACTGATCACCTTCATGGATCCGCAGTGCACAGCGCAGTGCCCGCTCATGGGCCAGGAGCTCGGCAGCGTCGAAAAGAATCTTCCTGCCGGCGTCAGGCCTGTGCTGCTGGTGGTAAGCGTTGCGGCCGGTCGCTCCGCCGCTGACGTCGCCACATTCACATCGCACGTGAGCTGGCAGCCCGGATGGCACTGGCTGCTGGGAACCCAGGCACAGCTTCAGGCCGTGTGGGCGATGTACCACGTTGCGGTGCAGCCCACCAGCGCTGACGTGCTCCACGACGCGTCTCTGTACATCGTGAACCCGAAAGGGCTCATCTCCGTCGCGTACAACGCCCCGCTACCGATCGACGCGGTCGCAACCGCCATCACCACCCATTCATCGAGGTGACGCTATGAATCGCAGGGGCGCGCTCACGGTGCTCGCCTTCCTGGCTGCCGGAGTCCTGATCGGGGCCTTCGCGATCAACTACATTCACAGCTCGCCCCCGGCGATGGCCAGCCAATCGTCGGCAGACACCAACGGTTCCAGCCCGGTGGTGGACATCAACCTCACAACCGTGGCCGCGGTCGGGTTCGGCGAGCATCCCAACTGGGTGGGCTACCTCCCCACCACCTACTTCAAGGTCCCCCCGAATTCCACTCTGCGGATCACCATCGACCAGCAGGATGGGGCGAGCGGCCTGCGTAACGAGTACTACGCCCTGGTGCGCGGCACGGTCGGAGACTCGATGACGGTCAACGGGAAGACCATGCAGGCCATCGATCCCACGATGGCCGCGCATTCGTTCGCGGTCCCGGATCTCGGCGTGAACGTGCCACTGCTCGGGGTCGCGGACAACGCCCCCGACGGGGCCTCGAACAAGATCGTCTTCAGCTTCAAGGTGCCGTCCTCGGGGATCTACCACTGGCAGTGCTTCGTGCCCTGCGCGGCGGGAACCCTGTACGGCCTCGGCGGCCCCATGCAGACGCTCGGCTTCATGGACGGTCAGATTGAGGTGGGTTCGTGACCAACAATCCCAATCGCCGCTTGGTCCTCACGCTGGCGGGCATCTGGGTGGTGCTGGTCGCCGCCGGCAGCGTGGTCATCGGAGTGCTCAACTTTCCCCCGCAGCCCGCGTCCAACGTGTCGAGGAGCATCCAGGACACGATCAGGCTCATCACCTGGACGGCATGGCCGATCTTCACGCTGACCATCGTCGCCGTGATCGGGACGGTGCTGCTGAGCCGCCGACACCCCAATGCGGCGCCGGCGTCGCACGACCGGATCCGCGGCAACGCCCGGCTGGCCGGCACGTGGATCGGGATCGTCACCGCCATCGTGCTCGTGCTGGGCATCGTGGGAACGCTCACTCTGTCGAATGAGGGCACCGCGGAGGTGCTCGGCCTCGGGGGTCGCGCCACCGGCAGCGGCACCACCGGCGGTCCACCGGAGGAGGGGCCGCTCGAGGTCCAGGTGATTGCGCAGCAGTGGCAGTTCACCTACAGATACCCGAGCTTTGGCGGTTTTGAAAGTGCGCACCTGGTGGTCCCGGTCAACCGCACCATCGACTTCCACATCACCTCACTTGACGTGACTCACTCATTCTGGCTCGCCGCGCTCGGGGTCAAGGCCGATGCGGTGCCAGAGCACGACAACACCTTCGACGCACAACCCACTCAGATCGGCACCTACAGGGTGGTCTGCGGCGAGCTCTGCGGCCTGTGGCATGGTGGAATGAACGACAACAACGCGCAGGTGGTGAGTACCGGCGATTTCGCAACCTGGGTGCAGCAGCAGCAGGCTGCTGATGCCCCGATCATGAAATATCTGCCTCCGTACAGCCATACGTACGTGCCCGACCCACCGGCCTACGGAACATGAGAAGACTGTCAGCCATGTGTGAAAACGAGGATGTGACATGACAACCATGGCGGTTGCGCGGAGGCCACGCCGGCTCTCCCACACCATCGCCCAGTGGGGAATTGTGCTGGGAGTCATTGGAGCATTCGTCGGCTTCATCGTCGGTGCCCAGATCGGTGAGCACCTCGTTCCCGCCGATGCCAACTCGAACAACTCCAACGCCGCGCTCATCATCGGCTACGTCGGCAGCGCAATTGGCTTCCTTGCGGGAATGGGCTTCTTCAACTATCCCGTTGCTCGCCTGCTCGGACTGCGTCGCCCCACCCCCGAGGATGAGGCGTTCCTGTATGGCGAAGAGGGCGGTTGGAAGCGTTACTTCAGGCTGAACATCGACCACAAGGTGATCGGGATCCAGTACCTGATCATCATCCTCTTCTTCCTCTTCGCTGGCGGTCTCGGGGCGATGTTCATCCGCGCTGAGCTTCTACAGACCGACCCCTCATTCACATCCGCGGAGTCGTATCTCACGGTGGTGGGACTGCACAGCGTGATCATGATCTTCATGGCGTCCGCGGCCATCATCGGCCCGTTCGGCAACTACTTTGTCCCGATCATGATCGGAGCGCGCGGCATGGCCTTCCCACGGCTGGAGGCGCTCACGTTCTGGCTGCTTCCGCCGGCAGCGTTGATTCTCCTCTCCAGCATCTTCGTCGGTGGCTTCCCCACCGGATGGACCGGCTACGCGCCGCTCGCCGACGAGGCGGTGCGCGGGATGGACGCGTACCTCGTCGCGTTCAGCCTGGTCGGTATCTCGATCTTCCTGTCGGGACTCAACATGATCGCCACGGTGATCACGCAGCGCGCCCCCGGGCTGCGCATGACCCAGCTGCCGATCTTCGTCTGGGGCGTGTACGTGACGTCATTCCTGGGCATGCTGGCGGCACCGGTGCTGCTCGTGGTGCTCAACATGGAGATCCTCGATCGCATCGGCCAGGCGACATTCTTTGTGCCTGCCGGTGGAGGAACGCCTTACCTGTGGGAGAACCTTTTCTGGGTCTTCGGCCACCCGGAGGTGTACATCTTCATCCTGCCCGCTTTCGGGCTGATCCTCGAGATGCTGCCGGTGTTCGCCCGCAAGCCGATCTGGGGGTACCGCGTCGCCATCGGAGGAATGATCGGCGTCGGCATCCTCAGCTGGTTCGTCTGGCAGCACCACCTCTTCGTCAGCGGGATCGCGCCGAGCCTGCGGCCCTTCTACACGTTCTCCACCGAGGCCATCTCGATTCCGACGAGCATCGTGTACCTGGTCGCCATCGGCACGCTATGGCGTTGTCGAGCGCGGTTCACGGTGCCCATGCTTTTCATCATGGCCTTCATGTTCAACTTCCTCATCGGAGGCTTCAGCGGGGTCTTCCTCTCCGACGTGCCGAGCGACTTCCAGCTTCACGCCAGCTACTTTGTGCAGGCGCATTTCCACTACACGATCATGGGGGCTGAGGTCTTCGCGCTGGTCGCTGGCATCACCTTCTGGCTTCCGCGGATCACTGGTCGCGCGCTCAACGAGAGACGCGGCAAGATCCAGTTCTGGGTGATGTTCATCAGCTTCAACGGCACCTTTCTGTCGCTGCTCATCGTCGGGCTTCTGGGGATGCCGCGGCGGGTGGTGAGCTACGATCCGGGCCTGCAGGGCCTCAACGTGGCAGCGTCCCTGTTCTCCTTCGTGCTGGGCGCGAGCATGCTGTACTTCTTGGTCATGCTCGTGTACGACACAATCGTCAAGCCGGCGCGGGTGCGGGTCGCCAACATCTGGGAGTCACGCGGCAACGAGTGGCGCATGCCCACTCC
>JALZAG010000141.1 GCA_030948445.1 Candidatus Dormiibacterota bacterium | reverse complement strand
GGTGTTGGCCATGGCGACGATGCGAGTGAAGCCGCCGGCTGCGGCCGCCCTGGACCCGGTCAGCACGGTCTCGGCGGTCTCGTCACCAGGCTCTCGCAGGTGGACGTGGAGGTCGATGAGTCCGGGCGCAAGGATGCACGGCGACTCTCCCGGGGCACGCGTCAGGTCGACCACCGGCACCGTGCCCTCGTCGATTCTGCGATACATGGCGATGATCCGGCCCTCGCTGAGCCACACGTCCTGTCCGACGAGGTCGACACCACTGGACGGGTCGATGACGCGGACGCCGCGCAGAATGCAGTTCATGCGGCGCCCTCGCCGACCATCCAAGCGCCGTCGACACCATCGACCTCGCGCAGCCGGACCGCCACGCGCTCGCTCGACGCAGTGGGAACATTCTTGCCCACGTAGGTGGCGCGCATCGGCAGCTCGCGGTGCCCACGGTCGATGAGCACGAGCAGCTCCACGGTACGAGGGCGACCCTCGTCCATCAGCGCGTCGAGCGCGGCACGGAGGGTGCGGCCGGTGTAGAGCACATCGTCGACAAGCACCACGACGCGCCCGTCGATGCGCGGTGGGTCCCCGCCGTCGGGCGCGCTGAGCGCACCGGGCCGGGGCAGAGCTGGCCGAGGCCGGTCGTCACGGTAGTCCTCGAGATCGAGCGACGCCAGCTCGGGAGCGGGCTGCCCGAGCGCCATGAGCGCGCGGGCAACCCGGCCGGCGAGGGGGACGCCCCGGGTGCGGATGCCGGTGAGCACCACCGGCTCGGTCTTGTGTCGCTCAGCGATCTCATGAGCAAGACGCATCACCGCGCGGGCGACGGCCATCTCGTCGAGCAGCCGTGGGTGGCCCTCGAGCGACTGCGGAGCGCCGCTCATGCGAGCAGCAACTCGAGGAGCGCCATGCGCAGCGCCACCCCGTTGGCCGCCTGCCGAAAGTAGGCGGCGCGCGGATCCGAGTCGACCTCAGGGTCGATCTCGTCGACGCGCGGCAGCGGGTGCATGACGATCGCTGACGCGGGAAGGCGCCGCATGGTGCTCGCGTCGATGCGGATCGCGCCGCGGGCTGTCTCGAACTCGTCGGGGTCGGTGAAACGCTCCTTCTGGACGCGCGTCTGGTACACCACGTCGGCCGTGGCGATCACCTCATCCAGCCGCGAGCTCAGCTGGTAGGTCACCTGGCGCTCGTCGAGGAGGCCACGGATATCTGCACCCACCTGGACAACGTCTGGTGCCACGAAGCTCAGTCGAACGCCGTCATAGAGCGCCAGCAGGCGGGCCAGGGACCGCGCCGTTCGGCCGAATCGCAGGTCCCCGCAGATGGCCACGTGCAGCCCCTCGATCCGACCCAGCTCGCGCTGGATCGTGAACAGGTCGAGCAGTGACTGGGTCGGATGCTCACCCGGCCCGTCGCCAGCGTTGATGACCGGGACGTCTGCCACCGCGGCGGCCTGGGCTGCCGCCCCGGCACGATCATGGCGCAGCACGATCACATCGGCATATGCGCACACCATGCGGATGGTGTCTTCGAGGGTCTCCCCTTTCATGGCGCTCGAGAAGACGTGAGCCGCCTCAGTGCCAAGCACGGATCCGCCCAGTCGGAGCATCGCTGACTCGAAGCTCAGTCGGGTGCGCGTGCTCGGTTCATAGAAGAGCGTCGCCATGATCCGGCCGGCGAGGCTGTGCCCGCGGGTGTCCTCCAGCGCTGCCGCGCGGATGAACAGCGCGTCGAGGAGAGGACGGTCGAACTGCGCAGCACTGACGACATGTGTCAGTGGGCCGGTCCTGACCGCCATTGATGCCCTCCGGGACCGCAGCCCGCGCGGAAGGCGCGCCGTCAGCGGACGGCGATGCGCATCCCTTGCTGGCCTCGCGGGACCTGCTTGAAGTGGATTCGTCCACGCCACTGTAGCGCAGCGGCGACGACGACCGCGAGACGGATGGCCCTGCGCTAGGCTGGGCGCATGGACGTCGGGACCCTGGGAAAGCTGCTGCTCGTTGTCGGCTTGGCGGTTGCGGCTGTGGGCGGCATTCTCGCGCTGGGGGGTCGCCTTCCCTTTGGCCGCCTCCCCGGCGACATCACCCTGCAGGGTCAGAACAGCGGCTTCTTCTTCCCGATCGTCAGCTGCATTGTGCTGAGCGTGGTGCTCACAGTGGTGCTCAACATCGTCATCCGGCGCTGAGACGCCGGACGAGCGGCCTGCCGGACGTGAGTCCGGCAGGCTGCGGACCGGTCAGGAGTTGAGGAATTCGTCGGTCTTGCTGGGGTCGTAGTCGAGGATCCAGGCCTCGACCAGCTTGCCGTCGCGGAAGTGGCACACGTGCGCGTACGGCTCGTCCATCGACTTGCCGTTGCGCTGGCCACTGGCACGCCCCAACGCCACCGCGTGGTCGTCGCTGCCGAGCACATCGTGGAGTTCCACCTTGAACGTGCCATCGGTGAGCTCGAACTGCTTGACGAACGACGCGATCACCGCGTCCGCTCCCCGATGATCCCCGGAGATCGGGTTGCTCCCCGGGCTGTGCCACACGATGTCAGGGTGGAAAATCTCGTCGCGCAGCAGGTCGAGGTTGCCCGTTTGGAACGCCTCGTATCCCCGGCGCAACGACTCGATGTTCGCCGTCGCCTTGTCTGTTGCGGTTTCCGGCATATGCCGTCCTCCGGTCGTGGGCGCCCACCACACGGGGCGCGGGGCGACAGCATAGCTCGGCCCCATGGGTGTAGTTGTGACCGCCCGACTATCAGAAAACCGGGGTCTCGTGGTATACGCCGAACACCTCACGCAGAGCTGCGACGATCTCGCCCTCGGTGGCGCGCGCCCGCACCGCGTCGATGATCGCTGGCATGGTGTTCTCGGTTCCCGCCGCCACCTCCTTGAGCGCGTCCAGCCGCGTCGCCACGCTGGTGCCATCGCGGTTCGCGCGCAGCTGAGCCAGGCGATCGGCCTGCTCGCGTTCCACGTCGACATCAATGACCAGTACATCGGGCGAATCACCAGCGACCAGCTCGGTGAAGGCGTTGACTCCGACGATGATTCGCTCGCCGGAGTCGAGTTGCGACTGGTAGCGGAACGCCGCGTCAGCGATCTCGCGCTGGGGGAAACCGTCGGCGATGGCCTCGACGATCCCACCACGTTCTTCGATGGCCTGGAAGTACTCCTCCACCGCCTGCTCCATGCGGTTGGTGAGGTCCTCGATGAACCAACTGCCGGCGAGCGGGTCTGCGACTGAGGGGACGCCCGTCTCGTAGGCGAGGATCTGCTGGGTGCGCAACGCAATCTGTGCCGCCTTCTCGGTGGGCAGGGCAAGCACCTCGTCCATGGAGTTGGTGTGCAGTGACTGCGTGCCCCCGAGGACTGCGGCCATGGCCTCGAAGGCGGTGCGCGCAATGTTGTTCTCGATCTGCTGCGCTGTGAGCGAACACCCCGCCGTCTGGGTGTGGAACTTCAACTGCAGGCTTCTCGGATTCTTGGCCCCGTAATGCTCGTGCATCCGACGCGCCCAGATACGCCTGGCGGCGCGGTACTTGGCGATCTCCTCAAAGAAGTCGATGTGACTGTTGAAGAAGAAGCTGAGGCGGGGAGCGAAGTCGTCGACGTCGAGCCCGGCAGCGATGGCCGAGTCCACGTACGCGAAGCCATCTGCCAGGGTGAAGGCCAGCTCCTGCGCCGCCGTGCTGCCCGCCTCGCGGATGTGATAGCCGCTCACCGAGATGGGGTGCCAGCGGGGGACGTTCTCCGCGCAGAAGGTGACCACGTCAGTGACCAGTCTCATCGACGGCTTCACCGGGAAGATGAACTCCTTCTGGGCGATGTACTCCTTGAGGATGTCGTTCTGGAGTGTTCCGCCGAGGCGGTTGATGGGCACTCCCTGCTCTTCCGCCACCACCAGGTACTGCGCGAAAACGATCGGCGCTGGTGAGTTGATGGTCATCGAGGTGGTGACCCCACCCAGGTCGATGCCGCTGAAGAGTGTCCGCATGTCTTCGACGGAATCGATGGCAACGCCGCAGCGGCCCACCTCGCCGAGTGACTGCGCTGAGTCGCTGTCGTGGCCCATCAGCGTGGGCATGTCGAATGCCACCGAGAGCCCGGTCTGTCCGTGGTCGAGCAGGAACCGGTAGCGCTGATTGGTGTCGGCAGCGCTGCCGAAGCCGGCGAACTGCCGCATCGTCCAGAGTTTTCCCCTGTACATGGACTCGTGGATGCCGCGGGTGTACGGGTACTCGCCCGGTACGGCCAAGTCGCGATCGGCGTCGAGGCCCGCTATGGCCTCCGGCCCGTAGCTCGGCTGGAGCGGCAGGCCACCGAGGGTGTCCTCGGGGACGGAGGGCGCCAGCCGCCGGGGCTGGGTTGTCTGTGCCATCAGTGGGCTCCGCTGTTTGCGTTGAGGATGCGGTCGGCGATGGCGTAGGGGTCGACACCGCGAAGATCGCCGCTCAGGTCAGAACTCATTGTGCCCTCTTCGAGCTCATGCCGCGCTCGCTCAGCGGCTCGCTCGATGACGATCGCCTCGATCTCCGCACGCAGTCGCTCCCGCCGCCGCCGCTCCAGCTCGCCGCTCTCCGTGATCGCCACGTGGTGCCGTTCGACAGCGTCGAGCAGCTCGTCGACGCCAGCCCCGCTGGTCGCGGTCGTCTGGATGATCGGCGGCTTCCAGTCGCTCATCCCCTTGGTCTGACGGACTAAATCGCGCAGTTCCCTGACCACCTTGGCCGCACCAGGCACGTCGGACTTGTTCACCACGAAGATGTCGGCGATCTCGAGGATGCCTGCCTTGAGGATCTGCACGCTGTCCCCCGCAACGGGCGTGGTCACTACGACGGTGGTGTCGACGGTCTGCATCACCTCGAGCTCGCTCTGGCCCACCCCGACGGTCTCGAGGAGGCAGCGGTCGCGGCCACTGGCGTCGATGAGCCGGATCGCCTCCCGTGCAGCGCTGGCCAGCCCCCCGAGGTGCCCGCGGGCCGCCATGCTGCGGATGTAGACGCCGTCGTCGCCAGTGTGGCGCTGCATACGGACGCGGTCGCCGAGGATGGCCCCACCGCTGAATGGGCTTGAAGGGTCCACGGCGATGACCCCGACGCGGTGCCCGGTGCGGCGCCAGCGCTCGATGAGCTGGTCGCACACGGTGCTCTTGCCGCTACCAGGCGGCCCGGTGACGCCGACCACGTGGGCGGCGCCGGCCCGGCCGCGGACGCGGCGGATCACCTCTTCGGCGAGGGGGTCCCGGTCCTCGACCAGCCGGATCGCCCGGGCCAGGGCGCGTACGTCGCCGTCGAGCAGGCGGGTGGCGATGTCCATTCGCGGCGAGTGTAGCCGTGGGATCCGCAGCGGCCGATGCAGACTGCCGGCGTCCGGCGGCCTTCTCGTACCATCGCTCGGTGAGCGTTCCCGAGGCGCCGTCGCGCCCACGGCGACAGCGCAGGTCACGACCACGTCGCCGCGTCCTGCCCATCATCGGGATCCTGGTTGGGTTCGTGGTGAGCGGTGCGGCAGGGGCTGCCCTGTACTTCTCGCCGGCCATCGCAGCCGCCTTCCAGGATTTCGGGCACAACATCCACATGCCGTCGGCCAGCCCGGCAGGCCTCACCTCCGCCTCCCCCGGCCTCACCCCGGCCGCCGTCACCGGGAGCGGGAGCTCCTTCACGGTCCTGCTGCTCGGCTCCGACAACGACGCCAAGTTCCAGAGCAACCAGGTGCTCACGCAGTCGATGATCCTCGCCCGGGTCGATCCGCTGAGCAAGCACGTCACCATGCTCTCGATCCCACGTGACCTCTACGTGCCGCTCTCCAGTGGCGGCACCGACAAGATCGACAAGGCGTACCTCAACGGCGGCGCGGATGCCTCGATCGCCACTGTCGAGCGCGACTTCAACGTCCACATCGACCACTACGCATGGATCGGGCTGCTCGGTCTCGTGCACCTCATCGACAAGGTCGGAGGCGTCGACGTGGTGGCTGGCAACCCGGTGCTCGACGACTTTTACCCGAAGGACCTCGGCGGCAACAATCCCTACGACATCGAGCGCGTGGCGGTGTTGCCCGGTCCTCAGCACATGGACGGCATGGCGGCACTCCAGTACG
>JALZAG010000130.1 GCA_030948445.1 Candidatus Dormiibacterota bacterium | reverse complement strand
GCGCAGCTTCCAGTCGACCAGGTGCGCGCCCTGGATCGTCAGCGCCAGCACCTCGCCGCGACGAACGTCGTCCGACAGCATCTCGTCGAACACGAAGTTGCCAAGGCTGTACACGATGGGGCGGCCGCCATACATCTCGAAGGGCTGAACGACGTGCGGGTGTGAGCCCACCACGAGGTCGGCCCCGGCTTCGACCGCGAGACGCGCGATGGACTGCTGGTGACCGGACTCGGTGCGCTGGTACTCGATGCCCCAGTGCATGAAGACAATCAGGTAGTCCACATGCGCGCGCACGGAGGTGATGTCGGAGCGCATCAACGCCGGGTCGAGCCATGCGTGACCGGGTGACGAGCGGGTCGCAGCGAAGCTCGTCGGCGCCACCTCGCAGTAGGCCAGGAAACCGATGGTGGTCGAGCGCACGGTGGTGATCACCGGCGCGTGCGCCCCGGTGAGCGTCAGGCCGGCTCCGAGAGGGGTCAGGCCGTGCGCGTGCATTTGCGCGAGCATGTCGGTGAACGCCGCTCGACCGTAGTCACCACTGTGGTTGTTGGCCAGCGAGACGATGTCGAATCCGGCGGCGTTGAGACGCCCGTAGCTCTTCGGATCGGCGCGGAAGTGATAGGGCTTGTTCGGCACCGGTTGACCGATCGCCGACACCACGCATTCGAGGTTGCCCACGGTGACATCGAAACCGTGCAGGTAATCGGCCACCTCGTTGAAGGGATAGCGGTCGCTGCTGGAGAGGATTGCTGCGTTGATGCTGCGGCCGAGCATGACGTCGCCGGTGATCGCCACCGTGACCGGGCGTGCGTCAGGGGTCGCGGTGGGAACCGGCGCATCGGTTGGCCGGGCACTTGTCGCTGGAGCGGTGGCCGACGCGCTCGGCGACATCGGGGCAAGGTCCCGGGAGCAGGCTGCCAACCATCCCGCCATTGGGAACGCGGCCGCGCCGATGCCGAGGCGCCCCGCCTGTCTGAGGATCTCGCGCCGAGTGCGCAGCTGTTGCGCGCCGTCGACTCGCTGGTCTGGCATCGGCGCATTTTCGCCTCCGCGGTCGCGGGCCCGACGTGCCGTTCAGACCGGCACAGCCTCCTCGACCGATATCCCGGCAAAGACGTCAGTCTCCGGAAGGGTCACGGGGACCCGCGAGATGACCAGCTGGAACGCCTCAGTGCCGAAGTGCTCGATGTTCACCTCCTCGGGGATGGCGAGCATCGGCCAGTCGGAGGCGATCTGGCTGTGGTGGGCGATCAACGCCTGGCGTTTGCGGCGCACGCCCTCGCGGATGTCGACGGTGGTGGTGATCCACTCATCGGGGGTGACGAACGGCAGATCCTCGGGCCGCTCGACACCGAAGGGAGGTGGCATGCCCGCCTCTCGGGCCATCTCGGCGGCCTTCCGCAGGAACGACAACGGGATCGAGGTGTAGTACAGCTTGGAAACGCGCCACGGATCCCCAGCCTCTGGGTAGAGCGTCTTCATATGGGCGGCCTCAACCGCCAGCAGCGTGACCCGGTGCGTCTGGATGTGATCCGGATGGCCGTAGCCCCCGATGCCGTCGTAGGTCACCACGACGTGCGGGCGGAAGCGACGGATCTCAGCGACCATCCGGCCCACGGCCTCGTTGATGTCCGCTTTCCAGAACGCATCCGGCAACTGGTTCGTGTCCGCCCCCCACATCCCGGATTCGCCGTACCCGAGGAAGTGGACCTCGTCGACTCCGAGGATGGCGCAGGCCGCACGAAGCTCCTGCTGGCGGATCTCGGCGAGGTGCGGACGGGTCGTCTCCTCGGGCATGTCCTCGGCGACGATGGTGGCGAGCTTGCCGTCGGTGCAGCAGACGTTGGCGGTTCGCACACCGCGGTCATGAGAGACCGCGAGCAGGCCACCCATGGTGATCGACTCGTCGTCGGCGTGCGCATGCACCGACATGAGCCGCAGCTCGCCACTCATCGCGCTATGCCTCGGTCACCGAGACCGAGCGCATCACGTCGCCCTGGCGGATCTCGCCGACAACCTCCATGCCCTTGACCACCTGGCCGAAGAGGTTGTAGGCCTTGGCGAGCTTGTGCCTGTCGTCGACCGTGCAGATAAAGAACTGCGAGCCGTTGGTGTTCGGCCCAGCGTTCGCGCACGCGACCGCGCCCGCGATGTACTCACCCTGCACCGGTTCATCCTCGAACCGATAGCCCGGGCCCCCGCGACCACTTCCCTCCGGGCAGCCAGCCTGGATCACGAAGTCGTCGACTACCCGGTGGAAGGTGAGCCCGTCGTAGAAGCCCTCGCGGGCCAGGAAGACGAAGTTGTTGACGCTCTTCGGCGCCTTCGCCGAATCGAGCGACATCACGATGTCGCCCTTGTCGGTGGCGATCGTCGCCGAGTACTTCTTGGTCGGGTCGATCACCTGTTCGGCGTGCGCATAGGATTTGGGCATCGCCGCAGTGTACGGCGAACCCGGCGAGCAGCCGTGCGGCCGGGGTCTGCCTCGCCGCGACCAGCCGTGCTCAGGCCGCGGGCGACGCCGAGGGCGACGGTGGCGCCGCCGCTGCTGCGTGGTGGTGGGCACCGGGCATGTGGAGGAGTTGGAGGAACTTCTGTGCATCCTTCAGCAACTGCGTCCCAGGCTCGGCCATGAGCGCCTCGATCTTGGTCTTCGCCGTCGCCAGTGCGCCGACCTCCTGCGCGGCGGTCATCTTGCCGGCGCTGACCGCGCGCGCCGCCAGCTTGTTG
>JALZAG010000124.1 GCA_030948445.1 Candidatus Dormiibacterota bacterium | reverse complement strand
CCGATCTGCCACAACCTGATGCGCCAGAACGAGATCAGCGTGGAGATCGCATTCCGGCACCAGCGCAAGCCGGGCGAGCCCAAGCGCGAGCGCATTCTCAAGCACAGCAAGAACTGCAAGGCCGCGTAGCGCGCGCACGACCGTGCGCACTGCCGGGCGGCGGCAGGTGGCGGCGGTACACTGACAACGATGTCAGTTCGCCTGCCTCTGTTTGCGCTCAACACAGTGCTGTTCCCGCACATGCCAGCGGGGCTCCACATCTTCGAGGAGCGCTACCGCGAGATGATCCGCGACTGCGAGGAGCAAGGCACCAGCTTCGGCGTCATCGCCATTCGCGAAGGCCTCGAGGTGGGCCGTGCTGCACTGCCGTTCTCGGTGGGCACGCTGGCGCAGATCCACGAGTTGGAGGCGCTCGATGACGGGCGCTACAACCTGGTGGTCGCCGGCGCAAGCCGCTTCCGCGTCGAGAGCCTGGTGCGGGAGCGCTCCTACCTGGTGGGGACGATCAGCTACCTCGAGGACACGCGCGGTGACGAGGCGGCCATCGCCGGGCTGGCGCGCCGGGCGGCGCACGCCTTCACCGAGTACACCGCGGGCCTGCGCAACCTCGCCGATGAAGCCGAGTCTGAGACCGAGACGACGGCTCTGCCCGATGACCCTGAGCTGCTCTCCTATCTGATCGCTGCCTCCCTGAACGTCGAGGTGAACCGCCGCCAGGAGCTGCTCGAAGAGGACTCCGTGTCGGGGCGGCTGCGCAAGTGCCTGCAGGTGCTCCGTCGCGAATCCGTGTTCCTGACGCAGATGCTGGCCCGCCGCGACCACAACATCGTTCCGGTGTCGCTCAATTGATGGGCACCGGCCTGGCACGCTTCTCGCTTGACGGGCGCACCGCACTGGTCACTGGCGGGAGCCGCGGCATCGGCCGCGCGATCGCCCTGGCCATGGCAGACGCAGGGGCGAGGGTGGCGGTGTGCTCGCGCAACCTCGAGGCGTGCGAGAAGGTGGTCGCCGAGATCACCGAAGCGGGCGGCACGGCGATCGCGGTGCCCGGCAACGTGGGTCACGTGGAGGACGCGGGAGCGATCGTGGACGCCGTGATGCGAGGCTTCGGCGCCCTCGACATCCTCGTCAACAACGCGGCCACCAATCCTCAGTTCGGGATGCTCGTCGACGCCGAGGATTCGGCGGTCGACCGCGTGTTTGAGGTGAACGTCCAGGGGCCGCTGCGGCTCATCAGCGCGGCGGTGCGCGCGTGGATGGCCGAACACGGCGGCAGCATCATCAACATCGCCTCGATCGGCGGCATCAACCCCGAACCGATGATCGGCGCCTACAACGCCAGCAAGGCAGCGCTGATCAACCTGACACGAACGCTGGCGCACGAGCTCGGGCGCTCGGGGGTCCGGGTCAACGCCATCGCCCCGGGGCTGGTGGACACAGATTTCGCCAAGGTCCTCATCGAGACGCCGAAGATCCATGACCGCATCGTCCGCGGCACCGCGCTGAAGCGCCACGCCGAGCCGGACGAGATCGCCGGGTCTGCGGTCTTCCTCGCCAGTGAGGCGGCCTCCTACGTCACGGGGAGCGTGGTGGTGGTCGACGGCGGCGCGACCGCCTGATCGATCCCGTCCTCAGTGGATGTCGAGGACGAACCGGGTCGGGGAAGCCAAATAGAACGCGGTGGCGGTGGCGGCCCGCGTGAGGCTGAAGCGGTACACCGTCTTGTCCCCGCTGCTGCTGACCAGGCGGACTGATGAGATGACCTTCCCAGGGGTGGGAGTGCCGATCGACCCGGCGGGCAGGGTGCCGTTGAGGGTCACCAGCATGGTTGTCGGCGTACTGAACGACACAGTCACCTTGGGCGTGCCGGCGGCGCTGGCGCTGGCGGCGCCGAGGTCGAAGACCACGCGCATGTATCCCGCCTGAGCGCCGTAGCGGAGGCGGATCACCTGGAAGCCGGTGTCGCCGGCACCGAACGTCTGGATGTGCGGGGGCACCGGGGCAGCGTTGGTAGCGGCCGCGGCGCTCGATTGCGCAGCTGCTGACGGGTGGGTCTGCGGCTGCGCGCTGGTCGCAGCGGGCCGTGTCGCCGTGGGCGTGGCCGGGCGTGACGAGCTGTGTCCGATGATCAGTGCGACCACGAAGATGAGCCCGATGCCGGCGATGCCGGCGAGGAGGCGGTTGTCGGGTCCGGCGCTCCCGATGCGTCCCACGCCCTGCCGAACCCGAGCGGCGACCCCGCCGGTCGCCGAACGGACTGCGGCTGATGCGACGCTGGCGACCTGTCCGACACGCATGGACAGCGGGACCTGTTCGCGCGCGACCGCGCGGCTGTGCCGTCCCAGCGGGCGCGGCGGCTTGGTCTCGATGGGCTGTTCGGCCGCGACCTCGGCCTCGGCCTCGGGGTAGGAGGACGCGGCGAAGGCGTTCCACCCTGCAGCGTCCAGCGGCCGGCCGCTGTCGCCGTCGTCGATGACCGGGACCACGCCCCGGAGGCGACGGTCCGCAGGCTCGTCGAGGGCCCGCTCAGGTTCCTGCACCATCCGGTCGGACCCCTGCGCCGTGCCGCCGATACCGTTGAGCTCAACCTCCGACGGTGGCTCTGGCTGCGTCGCTGGCTGGGTCGGCGGAGCCGCGACGATCTCGGAGGGCGAACCCGCTTCCGGTTCCTGCACCGGGAGCTGCACGCCCCGGCGGCTGGGCGCCCCACTCACGATCTGGACGGAATCCTCGAGCGCGTCGCCCCCCCGGGCGAGCGCAAGGCGGACGCTCACCGCGTCAC
>JALZAG010000118.1 GCA_030948445.1 Candidatus Dormiibacterota bacterium | reverse complement strand
GAGATCGGCGCGGACGTGTTGCTCAAGGCCACCAAGGTGGACGGGATCTACACCGCCGACCCGGTCAAGGACCCGGCGGCCACGCGCCTGCACCACCTCTCGTACATGGAGGTGCTCAATCGCGGGCTGGCGGTGATGGACAACACCGCGCTGACGCTCTGCATGGACAACGGCACGCCGATCATCGTCTTCGACCTGCTCGCCGAGGGCAGCATCGAGCGCGTGATTCTCGGCGAGGACATCGGCACGCGTGTCGACGCGCACGGCGAACGCTCGTGAGCGACCGCACCAGGTCGGAAGACTCCCAGTCTCAGATCCAGGAACGCCTCGACGATGCCGCCGTCCGGATGGAGAAGAGCCTGGACTCGCTCCACAAGGAGCTTGGCGGGATCCGGACCGGGCGGGCGACCCCTTCGCTGGTCGATCGGGTCCAGGTCGACTACTACGGAACCGCGACTCCGCTGCAGAGCATCGCTGGGGTCACTGCCCCGGAGGCACGTCTACTGCTAATCCAGCCGTACGACCGCAACTCCATCGCCGCGATCGAAAAGGCGCTCCAGAGGGGCGAGCTCGGGCTCAACCCCAGCAACGACGGCCAGGTGATCCGCATTGTCATCCCGCAGCTCACCGAGGACCGTCGTCGCGAATTCGCCAAGCTGGTGAAGCAGCGGGCGGAGGAGGCGCGGATCGCGGTGCGCAACATCCGTCGCGATGAGGTCGACCACCTGCGCAAGCTCGAGAAGGAGGGGCACGTCTCCAAGGACGAGATCGAGCGCAACATCGCCACTGTGCAGCACATCACCGACGGCTTCATCGGGAAGGTTGACGATCTCGCCCAGAAGAAGGAGGCTGAGATCCTCGAGGTCTGACCTCGAGCACCGTCTCCTGCCGAAACCGGGCTCGCAAGCGAGGCGTTCAGTACACAGACATGCAACGACCGCCAGCGCCAGCCGCGATCCCCGAGCCATCCAGCCCTGAGCTGCCCCGGCACATCGGCATCATCATGGACGGCAACGGTCGCTGGGCGCATCGTCGCCACCTGCCTCGCGCCGCCGGGCACCGGGCCGGGGTGTCGACGATCCGGCCGGTGATGGAGGCATGTCACGCCGCCGGCGTGCACATCCTCACCCTGTACGCCTTCAGCACCGAGAACTGGTCACGTCCCCGCCACGAGGTGGCCGCCCTGATGCAGCTGTTCGGGGACACCATCGATTCCGAGGTGGGGGAGATGCACGCCGAGGGCATCCAGATCCGCGCCATCGGCGACCGCAGCAAGCTCAGCCGGCGGCTCCAGGAGAAGGTGCTCGCCGCCGAGATCCTCACCAGCGGCAACACCCGTGCCGTCCTCAACGTGGCCATCAATTACGGTGGCCGGCACGAGATCGTGGCCGCGGTGCGTGACCTTGCAGCTCGCGGTGTCGATCTCTCGCAGCTGGATCCGCAGACCCTCGCCGGCGCCCTCTACACCGCGGGTCTGCCCGATCCCGACCTGATCATCCGCACCGCCGGGGAGATGCGGATCAGCAACTTCATGCTCTGGCAGGCTGCCTACGCGGAGATCTACGTCACCGAGACGCTCTGGCCCGACTTCGACGCCGCCGCCATCGAGCGCGCCCTCAGCGCGTACGCCGGGCGGGATCGGAGGTTCGGGGCCGTTGGTGAGCCCAGCGTGCGAGTGGAGGAGGCGATCGTGGCGCCGGCCTCTCTCTGAGCGACGCCTCGATCTCGGGCGCGAACAGCGCGACGGCCGGCGTCATCGCCCCGGCCCGATCCAGCGCCACCGTCCGTTGGGTCTCGGGTGTCCTTCTGCTCCTCCTCGTGGCCGGCGCGGTGGCCGTTGGCGGTTCGGTGTTCGTCGCCGTCGTGGCCGCGGCAGCCGCCATCGGAGCGTGGGAGTTCGCTGGCCTCGCGGCGCGCCTCGACGCGCGCCCGCCCTTGTGGCTGCTTCTGCCCCTGACCGTTTGGCTGTCCATTCGGTACGCGGTTCCAGGCTCGCCTCCGGCGCTCGACATCGCACTCGGTGCCGCCTTGGTGGCCGGGCTGGTCGGCCTGGTGGCAAGCGGTACCGCATGGCGGGGGTGGATGGCCGGCGTGGCCGGAGCGGTCTACATCGGGTTCTCGCTGGGCTTCTACGTCGCGCTGCTCAACTGGCGTCCCGGCGATCACGTCTTCGGCGTCAAGGCGCTGGCGCTCCCCGTCGCAGCCGTGATCGTCTGCGACACGAGCGCCTACCTCGCCGGCAGCGCCTTCGGGCGCCATCGGTTCTTCCCGCAGCTGTCGGCGCGCAAGTCGGTGGAGGGAGCGCTCGCCGGCTTGGTCGGGGCCATCGCCGTCGCCGCCATCCTTGGGCAGGCGCTGTTGGGATTGAACCCATGGATCGGTGCCGCCGCCGGCCTGCTCGTTGCCGTCGTGGCCCAGGCCGGAGACCTCGCGGAGTCCGCTCTCAAGCGCCAGGGCGGCGCCAAGGACTCCAGCAGCCTGATTCCCGGTCACGGCGGCCTGTTGGACCGCCTCGACAGCTTGGTGCTCGTGGCCCCTGCCGCCTACTGCCTCTATCGGCTCATACCGCTCGGGTGAGGGCTGCTTCGCGGAATGTTCGCGGAGAATGAGGCAGTGACCACCTCCGAAGCTGCGCACGTTGACGCCCGACGCCGCGTCGTCCTGCTGGGCGCCACCGGGTCGATCGGCCGGCAGTGCTGCGACGTCATCGAGCGCTTCCCCGACCGGTTCCAGCTGGTCGGGGCCGTGGCCGGAAGCGATGTCGTCCGCCTGACCGAGGTGGTGGAGCGACTGGGCGTGTCGCGAGCGGCTGTGATGTCGCCCCGCCCCGGCCAGGACCTGCCTGCGGGAATGGGTTCGGGGGAGGGAGCCGTCTGCGAGGTGGCGGCCATGGATTGCGACGTGGTGTGCGTGGCCATCCCCGGCGCGGCCGCACTGTCCCCAACGCTGGCCGCGCTTGACGCGGGACGGACCATCGCCACCGCCACCAAGGAGGTGCTGGTGATGGCCGGCGAGCTCGTTGCCGCCCGCACCGCCGCCAGCGGGGCGCGCATCCTGCCCGTCGACAGCGAGCACAGCGCGTTGTGGCAGTGCCTGCGCGGTGAGGACCGCTCCTCCGTCCGGCGTCTCGTCCTCACCGCTTCGGGCGGCCCGTTCCGCGAGCGTGACCTCGCGACCTTCAGCACGATCACCGTCGAGGAGGCTCTGCGCCACCCCACCTGGAC
>JALZAG010000108.1 GCA_030948445.1 Candidatus Dormiibacterota bacterium | reverse complement strand
TCGCCGTCGCCGACCTGGGGGAGCTGCTCCGTGCCGCCGACGTCATCGCCGCGATGAGCGTCGAGGCCTTGCTCGGCACCACCCGTGCCTTCGCGGAGAATGCCGTGGCGCTGCGGCCCGCCCCCGGTCAGGCGGCGAGCGCGGCCAACCTGCGCGCCATGCTCGCCGACAGCACGCTGGTCGCCTCACATCGCGACTCGCACCACGCCGTACAGGACCCCTACTCGCTGCGATGCACACCGCAGGTGCACGGTGCGGCGCGCGACGTGCACGGCTTTGCGCGCGACTGTGTGGTGCGAGAGCTGGCGGCGACGGTCGACAATCCCATGGTTCTCGACGGTGAGGTGGTCAGCGGCGGTAACTTCCACGGCCAGGCACTCGCCTATGCCGCCGACATGCTCGCCAGCGTGTGCGCCGATATCGCAGCCATCAGCGAGCGGCGGCTCGATCGCCTGCTCGACCCCGCTCGCTCGCGTGGCCTGCCCGCCTTCCTCACCACCAACCCCGGGCTCAACAGTGGCCTGATGATCAGCCAGTACACCGCCGCCGCGATGGTGGTGGAGTTGCGGGCTGCAGCATCGCCGATCGCGGTGCACAGCATGTCAACCAGTGCCGGGCAGGAGGACCACGTGTCAATGGGCTTCACCGCCGCGATGCGTACGCGCCGCAGCGTCGCCAGCCTGCGCTGCGTTCTCGCCGCCGAGCTGATCGCGGCCGCCCAGGCCCTGGAGCTGCGCGCCCCGTTGCGCGCGGGGCCGGCGACCGGGGCCGTGGTGGCGTCGCTGCGCGAGCGCGTGCCGCACCTCGACGAGGATCGTGTGCTCGCCGGTGACCTCGACGCCGCAGTCGCGTGGCTGCGCGCGAACACATGGCGCGATGCGCTCCGTGGCATCGGGGACGAGCTGCGATGAGCGCGGGCGCACGACCGGTTCACGCGCCGCGAGGGACGGAGATCAGCTGCCGCAGCTGGCAGACCGAGGCGGTGCTTCGTTGCCTGATGAACAACCTCGACCCGGAGGTGGCGGAGGATCCCGACAACCTCGTCGTGTACGGCGGTAGCGGCCGGGCCGCGCGGAGCTGGGAATGCTTCGATGCAATCGTCGCCACGCTCCGTGACCTCGCCGATGACGAGACTCTCTTGGTGCAGAGCGGGAAGCCCGTGGGCGTGGCCCGCACCCATGAGATGGCGCCGCGCGTGCTGCTCGCCAATTCTCTGCTGGTGCCGCAGTGGGCGACGTGGGAGGACTTCTGGAACCTGGAGGCCGCCGGGTTGACCATGTATGGGCAGATGACCGCCGGGTCGTGGATCTACATCGGCACCCAGGGCATCCTGCAGGGCACCTACGAGACCTTCGCTGCAGTCGCGAGGCAGCGCTTCGACGGCAGCCTCGCAGGCCGGCTCGTGGTGACCGCGGGCCTCGGTGGCATGGGTGGCGCGCAGCCGCTCGCAGTGGCCATGAATGGGGGCGTGGCCCTGTGCATTGACGTCGATGCACAGCGCGTGCAGCGACGCCTGGACACGCGCTACCTTGACGTCGTCGCCGCCAACCTCGACGACGCGGTGCGTCAGTGCGACGTGGCTCGCGAGGAGGGCCGCGCGCTCTCGGTGGGCGTGGTCGGCAACGCGGCAGAGATGCTCCCGGCCCTGCTCGAGGCTGGTCTCGCAGTCGACGTGGTGACCGACCAGACCAGCGCGCACGACCCGCTCAGCTATGTGCCGGCGGGGATGTCTCTCGATGACGCGGCGCGGTTGCGCGAGAGCGATCGTGAGGCTTACATCCACGCCTCGCGCCAATCGATGGCCGAGCACTGCCGCGCGATGGTCGCGTACCAGGATCGCGGGGCGGAGGTGTTCGACTACGGCAACTCGTTGCGCGGCGAGGCGGTCAAGGGGGGATTCGAGGGGGCGTTCGCGTACCCCGGGTTCGTGCCCGCATACATTCGCCCGCAGTTCTGCGAGGGCCGCGGTCCCTTCCGTTGGGTGGCCCTGAGCGGGGATCCCCAGGACATCGCGGTGACCGACGCGGCGCTCGTCGAGCTGTTCCCGGAGCAGCAGTCACTGCACCGC
>JALZAG010000107.1 GCA_030948445.1 Candidatus Dormiibacterota bacterium | reverse complement strand
TCGAGCTTCGGCATCCGCGAGTTCGTCAATGTCAAGACGATCTGGCGCCCTACTCCCGACGACGCTGCTGGGGCAGGCACTCCCGCCGAATGAGCCACTAGCTCGCAGCTCACATATCCTGTCTTTTTCTGCGCTCCTCTCATCGAGCGCGATCGGCACCTCTAACAGGCATGAAACACCGCTCCAGTCATCGAACACCTCACCCACCGCGGCACGTGGTGGCCGCGATGGCCCTCATCGTGCTGGCAGCCTCGTCTGCAGCGAGCACGGTCAGGCTCCCTGGGGCGGGGGATGACGTAGCCCTGGGTGGTCAGCTGGCGCTCCATCACGCGGAGCCGGCACTTCCGTGGCCCGGCACTCCCGACGGCCCCCCGTTGGGCGCTCCGCACGACGTCACCGTGGCGGCTCCCCTCGGCCCTCACGCCATCGTGCCGATTCTCTACTACCACTACATCAGAAACATTCAGCCCACCGCACAGAACCTGTTGAGCTTCCAACTCTCCATCCCTCCCGCGCTCTTCGCCCAGCAGATGGCCCTCCTGCACGTGGAAGGGGCGCACCCCATCACCCTGTCGACCCTCATGGATGCGCTCGCCGGGAAGCGTGACCTGCCAACACGACCGGTGGTGCTGACGTTCGATGACGGCTACGCCGACTTCGCGACTGCAGTACAACCGGTGATGTCCCGCTACGGGTTCGTCGCCACCGACTTCGTGGTCAGCGGCTTCATCAACAGACCGCGCTACATGACCGCCGGGCAGATCCAGCTCATGGAATCGCGCGGCATGGTGATTGGCGCCCACACCGTGCACCACGTCGACCTGGCGACGGTCCCGGTGGCGACGGCGCGGGATGAGGTCCTCAATAGCAAGAGCGCTCTCGAAAGGCTCCTCAGACACCCGGTGCTCGACTTCGCGTACCCGTATGGTGGATTCAACTCGGCTGTCGCGCAGCTGGTGCAGGAGGCTGGGTTCCGCGAGGCCGTCACCACCATCGGTGGCGATCAGCAAACCCTCGCCGGCCGGTTCGCACTGCATCGCACCGGGATCGGCGGGGCTCCCAGCCTGGCGACATTCGCAGCGGCAGCGGGTGTCCCCCTGCCCACGACGGCGCAGTTCGCTGTCATCGCATTCCTGGCGCGCCAGCCCGCGGTGGCGCGGACCGCCTGAGCGCCGCCCTCAGTCGGCGCCGCGAGAATGCTCCGGCTCACCGGGGGTGTGGCCGCTGCACCGGATCACCGGGAGCGCCGGGTAGCGCACGAATCGCGCGTCCGACTCGGCGAGACGACACATCCAGAACTGTGAGCGCGCTCCGCGGATGACGCGGGCGTGCTCACAACTCGCGCAAAGCCCGGGCCGTATTGCGGACATGACCTTGGGCACGCCGAACCGCCGGCGCCGAGGCCGACGCGACACGGCGTGGCAGCCTTCTGAGACCGGCGGAGCCGGGATGGAGGATGGCGCGCTGGAACCGTTCGACCGGCCAGCCGAGGCGCTGCGCGTGTGCGGTGAGGAGTCGGTCCCCATTGACACATACCGGGTGGCCGACAACCTCGAGCATGAGCAGGTCGCTTGCAAAGCTGTCGCCGTAGGCGTAGGACTGGCGGAGGTCGACATCATTGGCCGCAGCCAGCTCCTGGATGACATCGGCCTTGCCCGCGCCGTGGCACAGGCGCAGGATGCGCCCCGTGTAGCGTCCATCGCGGAGCTCGGCCTCCGTGCCCGCCACGCCGTCAACGCCGAGGACAGAGCCGAGCACCGTGATGAACTCCTCTGGGGATGACGACACCAGGAAGACGAGGTGACCCCTTCCGCGGTGCCAGTCGATTCGTGCCCGTGCTTCCGCGTACACCCGCGGCGCCACGTACCTCGGGATCGCCTGGCGTGCGAAGTCAAGCAGCTTGTCGGAGTCGATGCCGGCGACCAGCGCGCCGACGCCTCGCACAGCGTCGTGGATCTGCACCTCGTCGAAGCCGGACGCGCTGAATCGCGCCTGCATCAGGACCGCGTGGAACATCACACGAGTCGGCATGAAGCCATCGCGACGCATCGGCCGGGCAACGTGCAACAGTGACGAACCACGGAGCAGGGTGCGGTCGACATCGAAGAACGCCGCCACGCGACGGGTGGGTCGGTCCTGCTCGGCTACCATGCGCGGATGTCCAAGGTTGCGAGCCGCGGCGCGGTCTCTTCTCGTCCCAGTGTACGGCCCCCCGCCGACGAGCTGCTGTCACGTGCAGAGTCGCGCATCGCGGCGTCACCCAACATCGAGCACTGGCAACCGGGAATGGCCCGTTGGGACGCGGAGGTTCTGCTGGCGCACGCCCTTGGCGCTGATCCGGACGATGATGCGCTTCGCACCCTGGCGGTTTCGCCGTCACAGCGCCGGCGTTTCCTGTCGATGGTAGAGCGGCGTCTTACAGGTGAGCCGATCAACTACATCACCGGACATTTCCGGTTCGCTGGTCTCGATCTGACGGTGCGCCCCGGAGTGTTCTCGCCGCGCGCCTCCAGCGAGCTCATGGTGGACCTCGCGGCCGCGCGGCTGCGCCGTCGCCGAGGCCGTCGCGTGGCTGTGGACGTCGCAACCGGTGCCGGCGCAGTGGCGCTCGCGATCGCATCGGATGTCGCCGGCTCGGAGGTGTGGGGGCTGGACATCTCGGCAGATGCCACCCGCCTTGGCCGCCTCAACGCACGCCGCCTGCACCTCGACAATGTCCGTTTCGCAACCAGCGACATGCTCGCAGCGCTGCCGGCTTCCCTGCACGAAGAGGTGCAGATCATCACCATCCATCCACCGTATGTGGCGCGTGCGGAGGTGAGGACACTGCCGGTCGAAATCCGCCGTTTTGAGCCGCGGCACACGCTCACGGATGGGTCGACCGACGGACTCGGCCTGGTTCGCCGGCTCGCCGAGGATGTACCAGCCTGGCTGCGTCCCGGAGGATACGTCCTGGTGGAGATCGCTCCCTACCTGGCCCGCGCCACCGCCACAGTGCTTCGGGGTGCCGGCTTGCACGAGGTGCGCTCGCATCGCGACGGCCTGGGTGTCACTCGCGTGGTGATCGGCCAGCTGTGAGCCACGCGGTGCCGTCGCTTGGCCCCCCGTGGCAGCGTCCGATGCGAGGCCGGCTCGACGAGCTGGTGATCGACAGCGTGGCATTGCGCGACAACCCCCTCGGTGATCCCACCGTCCGGCCTGTGTGGGTCTACTCCCCTCCGACCGCAGAGGAGAGGGAGCTGCCGGTGATCTATCTCATCCAGGGGTTCTCCGGGCAGCTCGACATGTGGCGCAACCGCAGCCCGCACCGGCTCACCGCGATCGAGCTCATCGATGCGCTCTTCAGCGACCCCGCGGTACCCGCGTGCCGGGTGGCGATGGTCGATTGCTGGACATCGCTCGGCGGCAGCCAATTCGTCGATTCACCTGCCACCGGTCGCTACCACACATATCTGTGCGACGAGGTCGTCCCCTTTGTCGACGCGCGATACCCAACGCTCGCGCACCGTGACCATCGCGCCATCACCGGCAAGTCGAGCGGTGGGTACGGCGCCATGGTCACGCCGATGCTTCGCCCGGACCTGTTCGGGGCGCTGGGCACCCACGCCGGTGACGCGCTCTTCGAGCTCTGCTACTGGAGGGATGTGCCAGATGTGGTGCGAGCGCTGCGTGAGCGGTACGGCGGCTCGTACCAGCGGTACTTCGCGGATCTCCACGGCCGCCGCCCGCGGACCAGAAAGGAGGACGGAATCCTGTCCAACATGTGGGCGATGGCGGCGGCGTACTCCGCGAACGAGGATGGAGCTGTCCAGCTTCCATTCGACCCATCGACGGGTCGAATGATTCCCGAGGTCTGGGAAAGATGGCTGGCGTGGGACCCGGTGCGCATGGTGCCGAACCACGCCCCGGCGCTGCGGTCACTGTCCGGGATCTTTATCGACGCCGGCACGAGTGATGAGTTCTTTCTCGACCTCGGTGCTGTCGCCTTTCGCGACGCATTGAATGCGATCGGTGTCACCGACGTGGAGTTCGAGCTGTTCGATGCGGGCCACATGTCCATCGAGTACCGCTACCCGGTGGCCATGCGATACCTGGCGCAACGCATCGCCGCTCCGGCCTGACCGGTCAGCGCCGCGACCTCGATCCCACCTCGAGTGGGGGTGGCTGTGCCTCTAGCCCCTCTGCGGGAGGACGGCGCACGCGAACGACCGCCGGGGCAGTCTCCGTGTTCGTTGGTTGCGGCCCCTCAGGGGGGGCCCCAGGGCGGTCGCGATCGTCCGGTCCGTCATCCTTGTCTCGCTCGTCGGAGCTGGCCGCGGTGAGATAGAAGGCGGACAGGGAGCCGAGGAAGAGGGACAGCACCAGGGCCATCGGCAGAGTCAAAGCAAGGTCCACCTTCCCCTGGACCCCGATGAAGGCGAGGATCACGAAGGTGACGACAAGGGTGGCGGCGGGCACGAGCCACACCCACAGCGTGCGCCCTTCGCGGTCTGCCCCCAGCTTGCGCTCGAGGGTTCTCAGAGCTGCCGGAAGCCAGCCCAAACGGCCGGAGCTTCGTTGTTCCACCCGATCATCGTACGCGCGCGCCCTGTGTCGCGAACCGGTTGTGAGTCGTCCGACCATGCGTGACGCACAGGTGAAAGAGCTCGGGCCCGCTGATGCTTTGACGTCACCGGCACCCAGCCTGTGGGCATGCCTCTTCAGCCTCTTCAAAGCGCTCGCCGTGTCCTCATCGCCGCTGTGGCAGCCGCATCAGCCATCACCTTCACGCTCCTCCCCGCGGCGCACGCGGCGCATGCGGCCACCGCTCAACCGGTCGGTGCCGTCCTGGTGCCCGGCTCGGCATGGGCCGGTTCGGATGCCTCGCTGGGGGACCTCAACGTCTACAGCGACGGCTCCACCTTCACCGGGCCGTACCAGTGCACCGAGCTCGCCATGCGCTGGGCGTCGGTGCGCTTCAGTGAGAGCGGCCAATGGCAGGCACACAGCGCAGCTGGGATGTGGACCGCCGGACCCCTCATGCCGGTGCCTTTCACGCAGCTACCCAACGGCGGCGCCGTCCCCCCGCAGTACGGCGACATCCTGGTGTTCGATGTCACCCCTGCCTTCACCTCCGGTCACGTGGCGATTGTCAGTGGCGTCAGCCCCGGGTACGTCAACATCGTCGAGGAAAATGGCTCGTACACGGGACGCGCAACGCTCCCGATCCAAGGGACCACGATGCCCCCGCGTCTGGGCTCCAACCAGCCAGTCATCGGCTGGCTACGGGCAGCAGCAGCGCCCTACACGCCGACGTCAGGCGCCCCGGGTGGACAGATTCTCGACGCCTGGGGTGGTCTCCACGCCTTCGGAAGCGCCAACTCAGTGAGCCAGTACGCCTACTGGCAGAACTGGAATATCGCCCGCGACGTCGTCACCCGCCCCGGTGACTCGAGCTCTGGGTACACGCTCGATGGTTGGGGCGGCGTCCACGCGTTTGGGGCGGCGCCGAGCGTGCAGGTGGGTGGCTACTGGAAGGGATGGGACATCGCTCGCAAACTGGTGCTCCGCGCGGACGGAACCTCAGGCTACGTCCTCGACGGCTTCGGCGGACTGCATCCGTTTGGCATCGCCGGCGACATGCCGCCGGCCGTGCAGGGAACCGGGTACTGGCTTGGGTGGGACATCGCCCACTCTGCAGTCCTTCGCGCTGACGGAGTCAGCGGTTGGGTACTCGACGGATTCGGAGGCCTCCACGGCTTCGGCCCGTCGCCGAGCGACACTCCAGCTCCCATGACCAGCGCGTACTGGAATGGCTGGGACATCGCGCGCGGATTGGTGCTCGCCAGTGACAACGGCGGGTACGTGCTCGATGGCTTCGGTGGCGTGCACGCGTTCGGCACCGCCTCGCAGGTGCAGGTCAGTGGCTACTACCTCGCCGACGTGGCCCGGGGCATCGTTCTCACCAGCCCCGCTGGCGGCTACGTACTATTCCGCACAGGCGCAGTGCGTCCCTTCGGCGACGCGCCGACGGTCAACATGCAGCTCATGGCGCTGCCGCTGGGTCGCGCTGTCGGCTGATGTGACACCGCGGGCAATGCGGATGGACCTGACGGGCCACCGCTTGCGCGTGCGGGCGAGTTGATCTCACCGGTAACCTGGTAGGTACGCGAAACCGATCAGGAATGGAGAAGCTTCGGCGACCGAGCCGCAGCTAGAGTGATCGGAAGTGACCACACCAGCCGGTGCGTCATGATGACCCACGACTCCGTGGGGTGAGCATGATCGGCTCTTGCGGTCCGGCCGATTCGCCGCTACGGGAGTGACAAGGATGAAGACCATGACCTGCAAGCAAATGGGCGGACCATGTGATGCCCCATTCCAAGGGACGCGGGCCGATGAAGTCATCAAGGCGCAAGACAAGCATCTGAAGGACGTGGTTGCGAACGGTGATAACTCGCACGCGGAGGC